>NZ_WIWL01000248.1:0-101100 GCF_009600105.1 Pseudomonas sp. FSL R10-0056 | reverse complement strand
ACAGTTTCAACAATCAGCTGTCACCGGTAGAGTTTGAAAAGCGTTACGCAGCGAGCCTGGAGAGTGTCTAGGAAACCCGGGGCGATTCAAAGATTCGTTTCCCAACAAGAGCGAGCAAGAGAGGAGCGACCTCATTCTCTTGACCAATACTCTGGATGAATCATTAAAAGCCGAGATATTGGCACTTTGGGACGACTACGAAAATGCTTTGTCACCAGAGGCGGTAGCCGTCAAGGCGCTAGATAAGTTGGAAACAATGCTTCAGCACAACCAGGGCAAGAACCCACCGGACTTCGATTACGAATTCAATCTTGCCTATGGCAAAAAATACACAGATGCCGCCCCTCTATTCGAGGCGCTTCGCAATATCATCGACGAAGAAACCAAAGCTAATATGCTTTTGAATCCGAAATGAACAAGTGCCACGTTGATGTGAATTGACTCCTTTGCATCAAAAAGTCCTACCTTTGCAGGAATCCGCAGGGCTCTCGTCTTCCAAAACTCTCCGCCCAGCCCGCGGCCCTGTCCGCTGTCAACCAGGCGCAGAACTGCGGAAAAAAAGACCTGCTTAGCCCGCAGACGAGGTGGGGGGACGACAGTGCGCGCCAGGGTATGAAGCATGCCACTACCCTGCCCGTCAAAATTGCTATCCGATGGCCTTCACCTGAGAGCCCTGTTGCCTTTATGAGTGGCGCCAAAGCTTGACCACCTTCTATCAACACTTTGACGAGAAGCGCTGTGCGCTCTCACTGGCAGCCTCACAAGGTGTGTTTACAGTTCTATTTGTTACGAGCCGTAAAAAACCGCCTCGATGGGCGGCTTGGTCATACGATAACGCACAGGTCAAACGATGATCGTGTGAGGGTATCCGTGCATGGCACTATCGTGAGTCACCAGGCTGATACCTTCTGCAAGCGCTTGGGCAACCATGATGCGGTCAAATGGATCGCGGTGATGGTTCGGCAGATTGCCTACAGTCAGCCCGTGATCAGAAGTGATCGGCAATTCGAGGTAGCCTGCATCTATCAGCACTTTGCGTAGTACAGCAGGAATAACGCCGGTGCGCTCGGCGCCTTTGATGGTCAGCTCCCAGATGCTGGCTGCGCTGAAATAAAGGGTGTTGGCCTCATCGTCGATAAGCTGGGCGGCAGCCTTGGGCAGTTTGTCATCGCCAATAGCTGCCCAGATCAGGATATGCGTGTCGAGCAATAACCTCATGCCTTTCCCTCAAACAGATCTGCTATTTCAGCATCCAGAGCGTCCGAAGCATCGGCGTTGAATGTCACACCCGCGAGCATCCCGCGGCGCTTGGGGGGTGTAATAGGAACCAGCTTGGCCACTGGCACGCCTGCCTTGGCGATGATGATGGTCTCCCCGCCCGCTGCCGCATCAACAAGCTGCGAGAAGTGTGTTTTCGCTGCATGGATGTTGTGGATCTGCATATGGCTACCTCCCAAGGGTTGGTTGATGAGGTTAGCCTAGTCCAGCCAATGGACTAAGTAAAGTATGCTGAATGCTACCGTGTTTACACCTGAGGGCTAAGACTTGCGCCTCCAAAACAGCAGAGGTCAACTTGGGGCTGGAAGCCGGTTTGCGGGACTTCTCTTGCAGTCCCGACTGACCGTGCGCCTCGTAACGGTTAAGCCACTTGTAGGCCGTTTGCGGGCTGATGCCAAACCGTCGACACAGTTCTCGTTTATTGCTACCGGGTTGCCGTGCTAAGGCAACGAACTCTTCTTTCAGGCTCATTGCATCTCTCGTGTCCCAGGGCATGATGGTTTTCCGGCGAAGTTGGCTCCCCGAAAAGTGTCCACCATGTCCCCGCACACCCGTCAACCTTATGTCCGGTCCGTACACACGGGGATGAAGGGACCTACCCCAAAGGACGGGGGGCCCAGCCAGAAAAAGCCCTACGTATTCTCATATTATTCCAATACCACCATTTTCCAGACGCCAGAAACCACAAACCCCCGACTTTCTCTAGGAAAATCAGGGGTTTGTGTTTACTTAATGTGGCGGTGAAGGAGAGATTCGAACTCTCGATACAATTTCTTGTATACACACTTTCCAGGCGTGCTCCTTAAGCCACTCGGACACTTCACCGTATCTCTTCAAACAAGTTCTGTCTGTCGAGGCGCGCTAATGTAGTCGAAAGCTTTCGATATGACAAATGTTTTTTTCAGAATTTTCATGTGCTTACGAAAATAGTCCTTTTGGCGGTATGCCACGGGGGGGCGTTTCTGCCAAATTCCGGCACCGCAGCTTTGCCCGTTCAGGCAAAAACCCTGCTCCGCTGCCCTCTATATAGAAGGTGCAGGCCAATTGCATGACTCACCGGTCAGTCATGGCCCTTTACCTGGGCCACGGGGCTGGGTAACGTCTGCCCCACTTCATAACAAGGATTTGCGCCATGAGTGACTTGATTGCCTATCACCTGGAAGACGGTATCGCCACGCTGACCTTGAGCAATGGCAAGGTCAATGCCATCTCCCCGGATGTGATCACTGCGTTTAATGCCGCCCTGGACCAGGCCGAGCAGGATCGCGCTGTAGTCATCATTACCGGGCAACCAGGCATTCTCTCTGGCGGCTATGACTTGAAGGTGATGACCGCCAGCCCCGAGCAAGCCATTGAGCTGGTCAGGCAGGGCTCGACCCTCGCTCGTCGCCTGTTGGCGCATCCGTTCCCGGTGGTGATTGCCTGTTCCGGCCACGCGGTGGCCAAGGGCGCATTTCTGCTGTTGTCGGTGGATTACCGTATCGGCGTGGAAGGCCCGTTCAGCATCGGCCTGAACGAAGTGCAGATAGGCATGACCATGCACCATGCCGGTATTGAGCTGGCCCGCGACCGGCTGCGCAAATCGGCATTCCACCGCTCGGTTATCAACGGTGAGATGTTCACCCCGCTCACCGCAGTTGACGCAGGCTTCCTCGACAAGGTGGTCAAGCCTGATGAGCTGCAAGCCGCAGCCCTGGAAGCCGCCCGCCAGTTGAAGAAGATCAATATGAGGGCCCACAGGAACACCAAGCTCAAGGTGCGCAAGGAGCTGCTGGAAACGCTGGACAAGGCAATTGAAGAAGACCAGCACCACCCGCTCTGACCCTCCCCCCCTGAAAAACCGGTCCCAACCGCAACCTGCGGTCGGGATTGTGCCTGCCTGACGTCCCCCTGCAATCATTCTCAAACTGCTCTGGCCCGCCTCTTACAAAGCTCGTTGAAACAAATGCTAAAACTTCAGCTATCTCCTACTTGTATCGGGGTAATTGCTGAAGACAGTGCACATCCGTACACTGCGCCGACTTTTGTTTTGGCGAGCCTGTAAATGCTACTTTCGATGCGTATGTTGTTGATGTGTCTGCATTTTATGCTTGCAGGCGTACTGGGTGTAATACTGGGCATGTGCCGTCCCTTCAATCCGGACAACAGCCGCCTGTGCGCGCGCCTGTATGCCTGGCCGTCCCGCTGGATCCTGGGCTACAGACTCAAGGCCGAGGTCGGACCGCTGATGGACAAGCCGCAAAGCTGTGTGGTGATTGCCAATCATCAGTCCAACTACGACCTGTTTATATTCGGCAACGTGGTACCGCGCCGCACTGTGTGCATCGGCAAAAAAAGCCTTAAGTGGGTGCCTCTGTTCGGCCAGCTGTTCTGGTTGGCGGGCAACGTGCTGATCGATCGGGGCAATGCCCAGAAAGCCCGCAAATCGATGCTGACGACTACCCGCACCCTGCAAGAGAAAGACACGTCCATCTGGGTATTCCCGGAAGGCACGCGCAATTTCGGCAAAACCCTGCTGCCTTTCAAGAAGGGCGCATTCCAGATGGCAATCACTGCCGGGGTGCCGATCGTACCGGTGTGCGTTAGCACTTATAGCCAGCACCTGCAGCTCAACCGCTGGCACAGTGCCGATATCCAGATCCGTTCACTGCCTGCCATCCCGACAGCCGGCCTGACCCTGAATGACATCCCGCAGTTGATGGAACAGTGCCACGAGCAGATGCGTGAATGCATTGAAGCCATGGACCGGGAACTGCTGAGCCAGAAAAACATTCACTTGCCACCCCTGTCCAAGGGCAACTCGACAGTATCCAACCCGAACCACTGAACCTTTGTCGTCTCAAAGTGGCCAATAGCACGCTAAGCTGCATCTTCGTGCCATAACCCTTTGAAGAAGAAGCGATTAGAACTATGGGGAGAGTTGTTGCTGCTGCGGTTTATAACGCAGGCAAGAAAGTCACCAATATCACGCTGGACGAAGGCATTGAGTGGGCGAAAAAGCCTGGTCACTTCGTCTGGATTGGTCTTGAGCAACCCGACGCGCAAGAGCTGGCCAACTTGCAACGCCAGTTCAACCTGCATGAACTGGCCATCGAAGACGCCCTTGAGCAACACAGCCGTCCCAAGCTCGAGACCTTTGGCGATGCGCTGTTTATCGTGATCTATTCTCCGGTTCGCCATGAAGGCAAACTGGAGTTTGTCGAAACCCATATCTTTGCCGGCAACGGCTATATCATCACCAGCCGCAATGGCCATTCAGCCTCTTACAAATCCGTACGCCAGCGTTGCGAAGCACGGCCGCTGCTGCTGGAGCATGGTGAAGACTTTGTGCTGTATGCCCTGCTCGACTTCGTTACCGAGAGTTATCAGCCTGTCAGCGAAGCCATCCATGCCGAAATCGAGCAGCTCGAACAAAGCATCATGGGCAATGCCCTGAATGAGGCGGACATCGTCCACCTGCATGGCCTGCGCCGCGATGTACTGCGTCTGCGCCGCTATGTGGCGCCCATGGTGGAGATCAGCGAAGAACTGCAGCGCCTGACCTTCCCCTTTATCGACAAGAACATGCGTCCGTATTTTCGTGATGTGCAGATTCACGTCACGCGGCAGATGGAAGACCTCACCAACCTGCGCGATGCCGCTACCCAGACCATTGAGATCGTTGTGCTACTGGAGTCTTCACGCCAGAGCAATGTACAGCGCAAGTTCGCCGCCTGGGCGGCCATCCTGGCGTTCCCCACTGCCGTGGCAGGGATTTACGGGATGAACTTCCAGAACATGCCGGAATTGACCTGGCACTACGGCTATTTCGGTGTGCTGGGGTTTATTGCGGTGGGCGTCACCGGCCTGTGGACCAGCTTCAAACGGTCTGGCTGGCTCTAACCCTCTCACCCTGTGGGAGCGGGCTTGCTCGCGATTCAGACAGCGCGATTGTTCAGCCAAACCGCATCGTTCCAATCGCGAGCAAGCCCGCTCCCACCTATATCGAGCCGGATATCAGGCGATCTGCGGCTTGTGCGACACAAAACGCATCATCCACTCGGCAACGGTGCGGCCATGATGATCCTGGCCCAGGCTGGCGATACCGCTGCTGTAGACCTGCTCGCCCAGATGTTCCTGGCGCAGGTCAAGCAAGGCCCGCGAATAGTCGTGGATAAACTCGGGGTGGCCCTGGAAGCACAGCACCTGATCATTGATGTGGTAGGCGGCAAACGGGCAGAAATCGCTGGAAGCAATGACCGTGGCGTTCTCCGGCAAGGCCGTAACCTGGTCTTGATGGCTGATCAACAGCGTCAAGTCCTCGACCACCGGGTTCATCCACGGTGCCTTGGCAGCCAGTTTGTACTGATGGGTGCCCACGCCCCAGCCTTGAGTGGCGCGCTCGCTCTTGCCACCCAGCAGCAGCGCCAGCAATTGATGACCAAAGCAAACGCCCAGCAACTTGTCACCGCGCTCGTAGCGGGTCAACAAGTAGGTTTTGAGGGTTTGAATCCACGGATCGGTGCCAAATGAGTCCGCCTTGCTGCCGGTAACCAGGTAAGCATCGAACGTCTGGTCATCAGACGGATATTCGCCATGCATGACATTGAAAACAGTGAACTGTGCCGCGATTGGCTGCGTGGAGAACAGGCGCACAAACATTTGCCCGTAGCCCTGATATTGGTCAACAAACTCTGGACGCAGAATGTCGGTTTCCAGAATGCAGATGCGTAGCGACATAAAAGTACCTGGCACGATAAAGGCGAAAGTAATGATGACAACAGATCCGAGCCTGCCCTGAAAGGGTATTTGATGGCAAGTACTGAACGTAGTAATCGCCCTGCAACCCCTGAAAACGGGGGCCTTTTGTAGGACAAAACAGGGCTGCAATGCACTCCCTGACGAACGGTAGGGGGCTAAGAATATGCACACCATACGGGCCCGTTGCGTCTAGATACGGGTCGGCAGGTCAGGGGTAAAAGACTTAATAGCGTTTTAGAAACTTACTGCACTTGGATGATGTTAAAGGGTTCTAAGCCATGTCTTATGGGGGCTCTAAGGTTAACCCTGTTGCCAGGGCCGCTTTCTTTTCGAGGCATTAATCTCTTGGCGCAGGCATTGTCGTTCAGGAAAAACAAAAAAAGGCAGATAGCCATGTTCAAACATACGAAAGTACGTCAAGCCGGTCTTATCCTCTTTGCTACCACCTTGCTGCTGATCTTGCCGAACCTGACAAAGGTTATCGGTTAGACATGCCAATATGCCGAAGACGTGCGTCCCTGCGCGTCTTCGCGGGCTAAAGTTGCTGGCTATAAAACAGAACGGCCGGCCCTGAGGCCAGCCGAGAAACGATCAAACACCTTTCAATTGAGCAGGCCACGCACCTCCTGCTTCACGCCCCAACCTTCGATAATTCCTCCCAGCGGCACGACTACTGCTTCAAAGTCCTGCTCGAAATCGCCGATGCCCCCATAGGTGGCATACATCACCTTACTCAACTCCAGATGCCATGCACCGTCATCTCGCACATTGATCTGCGCATTCAGGGACTCACCACAAAATTTTTGTGCAGCTCTGCGCGCCCGCTCCTCGTCCGGGAAGATCGCGTAAAACTCGATGGGATGGATACGTGAAAAATCAAAACCGCCTTCTTTCATGCGGCGCAGCACATAGCTGCTGAGGTCTTCTTGATGGGCTGTGCTCATGAAACGTCCTCCTCGCAATGGATAGACATTCAGCGCTCCCCTTCGGCAACAGTCGGGCCGTGACAAGGGAAGAAATAAGCATGTAGCAAACAAGATCAGAGCCAGTCGATTACTTCGCTGGTCTGGTTGCAGAGTAGCTCCAGGGTGCGGGATCTGCCAAGGGGGCAAGCCATGAATTTCAACAGGTTTTTTCGTTTGTCGGAAAAAACCGCGCCCGGTACCCGGACAGATGCGCTGTCCAGGACCCGGCTTGCGCTGCTGTGAGTTACGGCTTTTCAGCGCGCTCTTTCAGCCCTTTGAGGGTATTGAAAGGCGCATCGACCACAAACTTGTTGGCCAACCAGGAAGGCACGCTGCCGCCCGGCTCGGTGTGTACCTGATAGGTCACTTCGGTCAGGTTGTCACCTTTGGGCACCAGCTTCCAGAAGCCGTTGACCTGGGCAACCCGTACAAAGCCCTTTTCTTCCGGGATATAGGTCGGCAGGCCTTTGAGCGTGCGGGTCAGGCTGCCATCTGCGCCTTGGGTAGACGTTACCAGCAGCACCGAATCTCTCGGGGTAACCGGCCACGGTGTTTTGAACTGGGTGTAAGTCCAGCTCTGGTCGCCCTCATGCTTGAGCAGCTTTTGCGACTGGCACTCATGGATCCAGGCGCAAGCGCTGGCCACGTCTTCCTGCAACTTGCTGATTTTGGCCAGTGGCGCCTTGATGGTCGTCACGCCCTGGTACGCCTTGTACTGGGAGCCGGCCACCTCACTCAGCGACACCTTGATGCCGTCCTGATCCTTGGCAACCTTCCAGTCTTCAGCCTGAGCCACACCCGCCAGCAGAGCGCTCAGGCCACAGATCAATGCCACTTTATGCAACGAACCCATTGTCTTGTTCCTTATTGTTGAAGGTTTGTTCACTGGACACGAACACACTATGCAGCGGTCACCTGCTCCCACCAGCCAATCAGGTTGATGGCTTCTTCCCGATTGCTGCCGCACACCTCGATATCTGCCTTGAAATCACCACACACCGCAGGGCGTTGCGGCTGGCCGAATAAACCGCACAAGTAGTCGACAGAAAGATGCAGGCAGCGTTCCCCGGCAGGCTTGCCATTGGGCATACCGGGCAGCGGTGTACTGATGGAAGGGGCTATGCAGCATGCGCCACAGCCTTCACGGCAATTCATGACGTCAGCTCCTCGTTCGGGGCAAAGTGTGTTGATGACAAGGGATAGTACTCGCTGGAACAGGTGTTTGAAATTGACCGTTCAGCAGAATGTGCCGATAAATGACGGTGACTGATCAGTCAGTTTAGAAGGCTGTTTTACAGCGCTCGACACTTATTGTTTGAACTCGAAATCCAGTGCCGCACCTTCGATTTCATTGTGTCGATATTCATTGCGCAATTGCAGGTCCATTTCATTACTGAGCAAACGCCCATTGAGCTGAAAAGGGCTTTCTTCGACAGACTTTTCGCCAAACATGTTGGGCAGTAACGGTTTGTGCGCAGGCATGGCTACCGTGCCCAAGGGCCGCAGTTGCTTGACCATCTCGGGCGGCAGGCGCAGGTCGAGCTTGGCAGCAGGCAAGGGCTTTTTGGCGATTTCATGGGCCGACCGGGATTTTGTGGCGATTGGCTTACGCTTTTTGACCGGCGCTTTTTTCTCGCTGGCGGCAGGTTTTGCCGATGAATGGACAGATTGCGTCTGCGCAGAAGTGGATGCGGGGAGCACCGGATCTGCTGTTGCAACGACTGCATTGAGCGCACTCAAAACACCCATCAACACAAGACTCGCACAATATGTCGCTTTCATAACTCCCACAGCTTTAACGGTTCAGGTGCGTATGCTCGCGCTTTACGCACAGGGGAACAAGGTAATTATAGTCAAAATGCCATACCGGCTATTGCCGAGCCACCATATAGACCTGCAGTTTCCTGGCAGAGCTGGTTGGCAAGCATGCCAAGCGTCATCAGGGCCCGCTCGGCTTCCCGATTCCAGGGCGTGCCGCAGTTTAACCGGATGCAATGATTGAACTGCTCGGTGTTACTGAAAATCAGCCCCGGCGCAATACTGATGCCTTGTTGCAGCGCCCGCACATGCAGCTCCTGGGTATTGACCCGGCCCGGCAAACTGACCCACAGGATAAAACCACCGCTGGGGCGGGACATCTGCGTCCCTTCCGGGAAATGCTGTTGCACTGCCAGCTGAAAAGCACTGAGGTTTTTTCTGTATTCCTGGCGGATATAGCGTAAATGGCGGTCGTAACCGCCATTTTCAAGGTAAGCCGCCACCCCCATTTGGGTCACGCTGCAGGCCGAATGGGTGGTAAAGGTTTGCAGGCGCTGGATTTCCTGCTGAAACTTGCCCGCAATCATCCAGCCGATTCGCACACCGGGTGACAGGGTTTTGGAAAAGCTCGAACAGTAGATCACCCGATCCAGGCGATCAAAGGCCTTCAAGGCCTTGGTGCGCCCGACCTCGAACATAAGTTCGCCATAGATATCATCTTCCACAATCTGGATATCAAAGTCCGAGGCCAGGCGTAGCAGCTGCTTTTGCCGCTCTTCAGGCATAGTCCCACCCAGGGGGTTGCTCAGGCGCGTGGTCAGCACCAATGCCTTGATCGACCATTGGTTGGCGGCCAGTTGCAGGGCTTCAAGGCTCATGCCGGTGGCCGGATCACTGGGGATTTCAATGACTTTCAAATCCAGCAGGTCAGCCAGTTGCAACAAGCCGTAGTACGTTGGCGACTCCGCCGCGATCAGGTCTCCGGGGCGGGTCAGCACCCGTAATGACATTTGCAGGGCATCGACACAGCCGTGGGTGATGATCACTTCAGACGGATCGACCACCACGCCAGCATCGCGCATGCGTATTGCCACCTGGCGGCGCAGGGGTTCGAAGCCGGGGCTGAACATATAGCTGAACGCCCGCGGGCTGTGAAAGCGGGTGACCTTGGCCAGTTGCTGGTGCAAAGCGCGTACAGGCAGGTAATCGACACTGGGCACCGCCGCTCCCAGCGGGAACACACCTTCGCGGCGGGACTCGACCAGGACTTGCTGGATAATGCTGCTGCGGGTGACCAGCCCCGGACGCTCGACACGGGCGATGTCCGGAGTGGGTGCGGTAAGTGCCGGGGTCTGGTGCACATAATATCCGGACTGCGGCCGTGCCCGGATCAACCCCTGGTCTTCAAGATTGGCGTAGGCCTGCAACACCGTGGCATGACTGACGTTGAGCTGCGAGCTCATCTTGCGCACCGAAGGCACACGCTCGCCCGGCTGATAAACGCCACGCCGGATATCTTCAGCCAGCTGCTGAGCGATACGTTGGTAAAGCAAAAGGTTGGTCATGGCGCTGCACTCGATGTTCAGGCTTTGTTTTTATGGGGAACAATACCGGAACAGTTTAGAAGTGTACGGGCACAGTTGTCACTTATCTAAGCCGTACAGCGCGAGTGCGGGGGTAACTGTATGGGTGCGGACAATGCAGCTGTGGGAGCGAGATTTGCCCGCGATGGCAGCACCGCGGTACGCCTGGCACACCGAGCCGCTCCAATCGCGAGCAAGCCCGCTCCCACAGTCCAGGCAAATCCCGGTTTTAGCGAGCGGCGCCCAACTGGCCTTTTTCGTCCGAGAAGACGATTTCAACACGACGGTTCTGGGCCCGGCCGCGCTCACTGGCGTTCACATCCACCGGGTACTGGTCGCCATAACCTTCCACCTGGATACGTTTCTCGTCGATACCCAGGTCGATCAGCACATCCGCCACTGCCTGGGCACGGGCCATGGACAGCTTGAGGTTATCCTCCGTGCCGCCCGTGCTGTCGGTGTAACCCTCAATCCGCACAATGCGCTTGGGGTTGAGTTGCAGAAACTGCACCAGTTTGAGAACCGTGCGGTTGGCCGAATTTTTCAAATCGGCTTCGCCTGTATCAAACAACACGTCACCCAGGGTCATGACCAGGCCACGATCGGTCTGGGTCGTGGCCAGGCTGACGATTTGCTCTTCCAGCCATTGGCCCTGCTGCTGAACGCTTAACAGCTTGGCCTCCCGCAAGGCCAGTTGCAGTCGCTGACGCTCCAGCTCGAGCTTGGCCGCGCGCTCTTCATTCAGCACCTGCTGGGTGTGCTCACGGGCGATTTCGCTGTAACGCTGGCTCAAGTAGGCGTAATGCGCAACGTCATCACCGCTGCCCCAATAGCTGGACAACCGGTCAGCACGCGCCAGGGACTCACCGGAGCGGATCACGTCCTTGGGAGCGATGCGCAATACATTGGTATCTTCCTTGACGGCCTGGAAGTCCGTACCGGCCTGCTGCAAGGCCTGCTGGCTGTTGTGATGGCCGGTGCAACCGCTCAGGCCGATAGCCAGCGCCCCCATGTAAGCTGCGGACTTGAGGCTCATTGCGCCTCCGCCAGTTGTTTGCGCAAGCGCGCGATACGGGTATTGAGCACGTTCAATTGTTCCTGGCTTTTTTGCGTCAGCACACGAGCTTCAGCCAAGCGGGCGTCAAGCTCCGCCTGTTCGGCCTGCATGCGCGCGTCCTTGTAAGATTCATCTGCCATATCGGCCAGCGCTTGGGCCAACTTGTCTTCGGCTTGTTTAAGCTCGGCCAGGTCATCGGCTTTTGCACCCACCGCCTTGGCTTGCTCCAGGGCCTGCTCGGTCAAACGCAATTGTTCATTCGGCGCAGGATCGGCTGCACACCCCGCCAGAGCCACAACGGCCAGGGCAGCGAAAAGAGGTCGAATTGTCACTAGGGATTCCTACTGTTTTGGGGCGCTGAGCGGTTGTTGCAGCTGGGTTTTCCACCGCTCCAGATTGCGTTGCACTACCGCCTCGGTCAGGCCGGAGGCGGGCAATTCTGTCATCTTTTTGGCGAGCTGTCCGCGCAACCACGGCTCATTACAGGCTGAGTCATGGGAAACAGCCAAAAACAGCCCTGGCTGATCGACAGGTTGCGGATGTGCCAGCAAATCATCGGCGATGCCCAGGGTTTGCGCAGTGACCATACCGGCATAACGACCGGCCAGTACATACTCGGCCTGCCCCAGCAGCAGCTTCTGAAAAGCCTGGGTCAACCCGGGCTGGGGCTCCAGGGTCAGTTGATGACGGGCAAACTCATTGAAGGTTTCGCTTAAACGGGCCTTTTCCGAGACCGCGCCCTTGTGCCCATGCAAGTCTGCGGGCGTTTCGTAGATCAGGGGAGAATCTTTGCGCGTCCACACCAGATAATCGTTGCGCACCAGCGGCGGGTGGATGTAATCGAAGGAAGAAAGCCCGGCCACGGTCAGCGGAGCATCGAGCAGCAAGTCCATGCGTCCGGTACGAACCTCGTCATGGGCCTGGGCACGCTTGCCGCCATAGAGCACTTCAACCTTGATCCCCAGCTCGTGGCCAGCCTGCTGGATCAGGTCGGCACTGGCGCCGATCAAATGGGCAGGGTCGGCCGGATCACGCCACAGGTAAGGCGGGGCATCGGGGCTGCCGGTGACGATCAGGCGTTCGCATTTGCCCGCCGCCTCGGACAGCAATGGCAAAAACACCAACCCTGCCAGCAGCCTGCTGATCTGACGCATATCCATACCCTACACTCCCTCCACACAATTGACAGGCATTAAAAAGCCCGGTTACCCGGGCTGTGAAAACAGGCAGGACACTGAGTGCCCTACCCTTCCCCACGCCCCGGTAACCGGGCCCTTTATAAGTGAAGCAACTGGATTAAACCAGCTTCTCCAGCTCAGGCACAGCTTCGAACAAGTCCGCTACCAGGCCGTAATCGGCCACCTGGAAGATCGGTGCTTCTTCGTCCTTGTTGATCGCAACGATCACCTTGGAATCTTTCATCCCGGCCAGATGCTGGATCGCGCCGGAAATACCGACCGCAATGTACAGCTGTGGCGCAACGATTTTACCGGTCTGGCCAACCTGCATGTCGTTGGGTACGAAGCCTGCGTCCACAGCGGCGCGGGATGCGCCAACAGCAGCGCCCAACTTGTCAGCCAGGGTGTACAGCAGCTTGAAGTTGTCACCGTTCTGCATGCCACGGCCGCCAGAAACCACAACCTTGGCTGCGGTCAGCTCAGGACGGTCCGACTTGGCCAGCTCTTCGCCAACAAACGACGAAGTGCCTGCATCGTGAACCGCTGCAACCGCTTCAACCGCTGCCGAACCACCTTGCGCAGCAACCGGGTCGAAACCGGTGGCGCGTACGGTGATCACTTTGACCGGCGCAGTGGACTGTACGGTGGCAATGGCGTTACCGGCGTAAATCGGACGAGTGAAGGTGTCGGCGCTAACCACCGAAATGATCTCGGAGATCTGATCAACGTCCAGTTGCGCAGCAACGCGCGGCAGGATGTTTTTGCCGTTGGAAGTAGCTGCAGCCAGGATATGGCTGTAGCCAGCGCCCAGCTCTGCAACCAATGGCGCAACGTTTTCAGGCAACTGATGGGCGTAGGCCGCGTTATCAGCAACCAGAACTTTGGCCACACCAGCGATCTGCGCAGTTGCTTCGGCTACAGCGCCAATGCCCTGGCCTGCAACCAGAACGTGGATGTCGCCACCGATTTTGGCGGCAGCGGCAACGGTGTTCAGCGTGGCCGGAGCCAGTGCCTTGCCGTCGTGTTCTGCGATTACCAAGATAGTCATGATTAGATTACCTTCGCTTCGTTTTTCAGTTTCTCGACCAGTTCAGCCACCGACTTGACCTTGATACCCGCGCTGCGTGCAGCCGGGGCTTCCACTTTCAGGGTCTTGTTGGTCGAAGCAGTCGAAACACCCAACGCGTCTGGCGTCAGTACTTCAAGCGGCTTTTTCTTGGCTTTCATGATGTTTGGCAGGGACGCATAACGCGGCTCGTTCAAACGCAGGTCGGTGGTGATGATCGCCGGCAATTTCAGCGAAACAGTTTGCGCGCCGCCGTCTACTTCACGGGTCACGGCAACCTTGTCACCTGCCACTTCAACCTTGGACGCGAACGTGCCCTGACCGAAACCGGTCAACGCAGCCAGCATCTGGCCAGTCTGGTTGTTGTCGCTGTCGATGGCTTGTTTACCCAGGATCACCAGCTGTGGCTGTTCCTTGTCGACAACGGCCTTGAGCAGCTTGGCCACGGCCAGCGAGGTCAGGTCTTCGGCGGACTCAACCAGAATGGCGCGATCAGCACCCAGCGCCAGCGCGGTACGCAGCTGTTCCTGAGCGGTGGTCGGGCCGATGGAGACGACGACGATTTCAGTCGCAACGCCTTTCTCTTTCAGGCGTACGGCTTCTTCCACGGCGATTTCGCAGAAGGGGTTCATCGACATCTTGACGTTGGCGAGGTCAACGCCCGAGTTGTCCGCTTTGACGCGCACTTTAACGTTGTAATCGACCACTCGTTTGACAGCTACAAGAACCTTCATGGATTCCTCGTTACTCTCCGGTGAAAAGAAAGTCGCCTAGGCGAACCTGGCGGTTGATGCTCGTCAGCACAAGGGCACCTCCAAAGATCGTTGCCTTATTAATAGACGGGTACCAGCGACTGCCCCTGCGACCGTCTGTCCGATGTGACTAACAAGTCATCCACCAAAAGGACGTGTAAACTCCGCTGCAAAAATGGCAGGCTCCCACTGGCTCATGCCTGTGCCCTGTCTTTAGAGGTGCTCTTGAAACCGACAATCAGCCTACGGCGAGCGCAAAACCGACCGTATCTTGACCGGAACACCATTTGCGGTCAATACAGCAAATGGGCCAGTTTTAAGCCGCGCGTCTTTGATTTGTCTGGGTTGCAGTGAATTCAAACAAACGTTTGTATTGGACCCTGCCAGTGGTGTAGATATAATGCCCGACCTCATAGAGAGAGCGGCGCCTCATCCATTGCGTCCTTGGCCTGCGTCGAGGGAATAATGGATGAAACGCCAAACCTCCAATTAGAAAAATACCGTTGAGCCTTGAGTAGGAGAGAACCTGTGGAACGCGAATACATGGAATTCGACGTGGTCATCGTCGGCGCCGGCCCTGCCGGTTTGTCCGCCGCCTGCCGCCTGAAGCAGAAGGCCGCCGAAGCCGGTAAAGAAATCAGCGTCTGCGTGGTTGAAAAAGGCTCCGAAGTCGGTGCTCATATCCTGTCCGGTGCGGTCTTTGAACCTCGCGCCCTGAACGAGTTGTTCCCGGACTGGAAAGAGCTCGGCGCTCCGCTCAACACTCCCGTTACCCGCGACGATATTTATGTACTGCGCAGCGACAGCACCGCGACCAAGGTGCCAGACCTGTTTGTGCCGAAAACCATGCACAACGAAGGCAACTACATCATCTCCCTGGGCAACCTGTGCCGCTGGCTGGCACAGCAGGCCGAAAACCTGGGTGTAGAAATCTACCCGGGCTTCGCTGCTCAAGAAGTGCTATTCGACGAAAACAATGTGGTTCGCGGGATCATCACCGGCGACCTGGGCGTTGACCGCGAAGGCAACCCCAAGGAAGGCCTGTACACCCCGGGCATGGAACTGCGTGGCAAGTACACCCTGTTCGCCGAAGGCTGCCGCGGTCACCTGGGCAAGCAACTGATCGAGCGCTTCAAGCTCGACAGCGACGCAGATGCCCAACACTACGGTATCGGCCTGAAAGAAATCTGGGAAATCGACCCGGCCAAACACCAGCCAGGCCTGGTGGTGCACACTGCAGGCTGGCCGCTGGACATTATCAGCAGCGAAAACACCGGCGGTTCTTTCCTGTATCACCTGGAAAACAACCAGGTAGTAGTTGGCCTGATCGTTGATCTATCCTACAGCAACACCTTCCTGTCGCCATTCGACGAATTCCAGCGCCTCAAGCATCACCCGGTGCTCAAGCAGTACCTGGAAGGCGGCAAACGTATCAGCTATGGCGCTCGCGCCATCTGCAAAGGCGGCCTGAACTCGCTGCCGAAAATGATCTTCAACGGCGGCGCATTGATCGGTTGCGATCTGGGCACCCTGAACTTCTCCAAGATCAAAGGCAGCCACACCGCGATGAAGTCCGGCATGCTCGCAGCTGAGGCCGTGGCTGACTCGTTGCTCGCCGACTCCGAAGGCGGTGATGCACTGAACACCTACGTTGAGGCCTTCAAGGCCAGCTGGCTGTTCGACGAACTGTTCGCCAGCCGCAACTTCGGTCCGGCACTGCACAAGTTCGGCCCTATCGTGGGCGGTGGTTTCAACTGGCTTGATCAGAACATCTTCGACGGCAAACTGCCGTTCACCCTGCACGACACCAAGCCTGACTACGCCTGCCTCAAACAGGCCAAGGACTGCAAAAAGATCGACTACCCGAAACCGGACGGCAAACTCAGCTTCGACAAGCTCAGCTCGGTATTCATCTCCGGCACCAACCATGAAGAAGAGCAGCCTTGCCACCTCAAGCTGCGCGACGCGAGCATCCCGATCAGCGTCAACCTGCCGCTCTACGACGAGCCTGCTCAGCGTTATTGCCCGGCGGGTGTGTACGAAGTGATCACCCAGGAAAGCGGCGAGAAGCGCTTCCAGATCAACTCGCAAAACTGCGTGCACTGCAAAACCTGTGACATCAAGGACCCATCACAGAACATCACCTGGGTAACCCCGGAAGGTGGCGGCGGGCCGACTTACCCGAACATGTAAGTCTAAAAAAGGCTCCTTCGGGGGCCTTTTTTATTGCCCCCGGATTTGTGGGAGCGGGCTTGCTCGCGATGGGATCGCCCAGGTTTGCCTGACAGACTGCGCTGTGCGCATCGCGAGCAAACCCGCTCTCACACCGCGCCCGTCACACCGACTGACTAGCACCCCACCCCTTCATGACCGGGGCTGCGTTCGAAGTAGCGCTTGTACTCGCGACTGAACTGCGACGTACTCTGATAGCCCACCCGCTCCGCCACCTGCGCCACCCCCAGCCCCTCACTCAATAGCAACTGCTGCGCCCGCAACAGCCGCAACCGCTTGAGATACTGCACCGGCGACAACAAGGTGCTGCGCTTGAAATGCTCATGAAAGGTCGACGCGCTCATATTCGCGCAACGGGCCAATGTCTCGACATTCAGCGGCTGCGCGAAGTGTTCATGCAAGTAGCTCAATGACGCCGCCACCCGGGCAAACTGCCCTTGCTGCTCAACCAAAGCCCGCAACACACCCGCCTGCGGCCCCCGCAAGGCCGCGAACAGCACCTCGCGCAACCTCGCCTGCCCCATGATCCGGCACTCCAGAGGGTCGTGCAGGCAACGCAACAGGCGCTCGACCGCCTGGCGCATATCGTCATCCAGCACCGCCGAGGTCATCGACTCCGGAGTTTGGGCAACTGCACTGCGGTCAGGGGCCAGGCCCATGGCCAGTACCAACTCGCCCAGTACCGCTCGGTCGATGCTGATAGCAACACCCAGCAATGGCATTTCTTCCGAAGCGAAGGTTTCACACTCAAAAGGCACCGCCAGCGCCTGCACCAGATAATGTCCGGCACCGTATTCCAGGGTGCGCTGGCCCAGATAGGCCAACTTACTGCCTTGAGCAATCACCATTAGGCTAGGCTCATAAATCTGCGGCATTCGGGCTACTACCCGGCAGGCAGAAACTACCCGGACTTCGGGCAACAAGGTCGACACAAAACCGGTTTGTGTCGCCAGCGGTTCGATCAGAGACACCAGAGCGGCGTTCTCGTCACGGTGACGGGTCAAAAGCATGGAGAAAGGTTCGCAGGAGGAATAGACAGCCGCATCTTCGCAGAATTGGTCAATAAAATGGCAGCCACCCCGTCAATCCGGAGTATTAGGCATGACAGGCGGAGGAATCGTCATAGTCCTGAAAGGCATGTAAGCGCAAAATTGCGCCCTGTTCACAGTCAACGTTTCGCGAGGTTCTCATGTCCACTGTTACTTATAACGCTATCGGTTATGCCGCCCAGAATGCCAAGGCCCCACTGGCGCCCATGCCGTTCAACCGTCGCGCACCGCGACCGGACGACGTCGCGATCGAAGTGCTGTATTGCGGTGTCTGTCACTCCGACATCCACCAGGCGCGCAATGACTGGGGCTTCGCGACTTACCCGCTGATGCCGGGCCATGAAATCATCGGCAAGGTCACCGCCGTTGGCGACAAAGTTACCAAGCACAAGGTCGGCGATCTGGTCGGCGTGGGCTGCATGGTTGATTCGTGCCGCACCTGCTCGGCCTGCAAGGAAGACCTGGAGCAATACTGCCTGGAAGGCATGACCCAAACCTACGCCAGCCCGGACCGCATCGACGGCACGCTGACCATGGGCGGTTACTCGGACAAGATGGTTGTCAGCGAACACTTCGTACTGAGCATTCCGAAAAATCTCGACCCGGCCAGCGCCGCACCCCTGCTGTGCGCCGGCATCACCACCTACTCGCCTCTGGTTCACTACGGCGTGGAAGCGGGCGACAAGGTCGGTATTCTGGGTATGGGCGGCCTGGGCCACATGGGCATCAAGTTCGCCAAGGCTCTGGGCGCTGAAGTGACCCTGTTCACCCGCTCCGAAGCCAAGGCTGAAGAAGCGCGTCGCCAGGGCGCCGACCATGTGATCGTGTCCACCGATGCCGAGCAGATGAAAGCCGCTGCCGGGCACTTCGACTTCCTGCTGGACACCATTCCGGTGCCGCACGACCTGAACCCGTACCTCGAAACCCTGACCTTTGACGGCGTACACATTCTGGTGGGCCTGATCGAGCCGGTTGAGCCGGCACTGAACGCCTTCAACCTGGTGTTCAAGCGGCGCGTACTGGCCGGCTCGCTGATCGGCGGCATTGCCGAAACCCAGGAAATGCTCGATTTCAGCGCCGAGCACGGGATTACCTGCGATATCGAAATGCTCGACATCAAAAACATCAACGAAGCCTTTGAGCGCGTGGTGAAAGGCGATGTGAAATACCGCTTTGTGATCGATATGAAAACGCTGAAAGCCTAAATGCGTCTTTGTGGGAGCGGGTTTCCCGCTCCCACAATCACTGGGCCTAGGGCTCAAGCCCTATCGGGAAAAACTCGCCAGCGCTCCACACGCCCAGCCAGTTTTGCCCATCGATTTCAGCAACCACCGCCAGTTCTATCAACTGATAGAACACATTGCGGTGGATCAGCGCTTCAAGGTTACGCCGTACATGCAGGTAAGGCGCAGGCTCCTGGGTCTCGGGGTTAATGACGAAGCGCAGCGGGTGCTCGCTGCCAGCGCTGACCGACTCATCGACATTGGTGGTAAAGCGCAGCACTTGCTGCTCCCCCACCCCTTCCACGTCCAGAGCGACCGCTACAAAAGGCGCGTCATCCACTTTGATGCCGACCTTTTCGACCGGTGTGATCAGAAAATATTCATCACCATCGCGACGAATGATGGTCGAGAACAATTTGACCATTGGCTTGCGACCGATCGGCGTACCCATGTAATACCAGGTGCCATCACGGGCGATACGCATATCGATGTCCCCGCAAAAGGCGGTATCCCACAAATGAACGGGCGGCAGCCCCTTGTCGGCCCTGGGGATTTGCGCCAGCAAATTGCTGACGTCTACCGGCTCGCTCATGGTGCTCTCCTCGACTTATTGATCGCTCAAGCCTATCAAGCTGCGGGCGTACTTGGCGAGCGGCGGGCCAATCAGGTCGGCGGGCTTGTTGTCATGGAACGTCAGCAAACCGCCACGGCTGCGAATGGTGGCGGTGTCGATCAGGTACTGAGTGCTGGTTTCGATCAACATCAGCTGGATCACCCCACTGTCGATGCCCAGGCGGCTGATTTCTTCCTGATCGAGCCATTCGTCGCTGTTGCCGATGCGGTCATCGGCCCGGGCAAAGCGGGTGTACAACAGGTAGTGGGCGCCAAAATTACGCGCTTCGGTCATGGCCTGATCGAGCCCCACCGGCTCCTTGGCCCGGCGCACCATGGGGAAGTATTCGACAAAACCGTTGAAAGCTTCTTCGGCAACGATATTGGGCCGCACATACGGATCGCCGATCGGTGCAAAAGGCCCCTGGGCGATATAAATAAAGGAATCAGGCTGAATGCGCAGCGAATTGCTGCGACGTGTATTGCTGTGATCGAGCAAACCGGCGTCGCTCATTTGATAGCGCGCGCCCTCGCCCAGATCACTGACGCTCATGCAGCCGCCCAGCGCCAAAAAAGCCAGCAACACAATCAGACCACGCATCCCGCTCTCCCGAAAGCCGATGACAAAAAACCGGCGAATAGCCCCGAGATGCAGATTACGCGCCAACACCCTCCTCCCCTGTGGGAGCGGGCTTGCCCGCGATGGCATCAACTCGGTGTATCAGCAAGACCGGGTTGCCAGCATCGCAGGCAAGCCCGCTCCCACTCAGATTGTTAGCCGCCGATGATTTTCATCACCGTAGCGCCGCCCGAGAAAGCCACGTCCTGTTTGTCGCCCAGGGCTTTCATCAATAAACCTTGCAGCGCTGGCAATGCCTCGTGGCGCGGCTTGTTCAGCAGATCACCCACATAGTGGCGATTGCTCGATGACAGGCAACCATGCAGCCACCCCGTGGACGACAACCGCAACCGCGAGCAGGTCCGGCAAAACGGCACGCTTTCGTTGGCAATCACGCCGAAATACCCGTGCCCGGGAATCTGGTAACGCACCGCCGTGGCGTCGATGGGCGCATCAGCCTGCAGGTATTCATGATGCTCGCCAATCAGCGCCAACAACTGCTGCAAGCTGACGAACTGCTGCAGGAAAGCATTGCCATCACTGGCCAGGTGCCCCATGCGCATAAGCTCGATAAAACGCAGCTCGTAACCACGCTCAAGGCAGTACTCCAGCAGCGGCATGACCTGATCCAGGTTCTGCCCGCGCAGCGGCACCATATTGACCTTGATTTTGATCCCGGCCTCACGCGCCTGTTGCATGCCATCGAGCACCGTTGCCAGGTCTCCGCCCCGGGCAATGCGGCGGAATGCTTCTGGGTCAAGGGTATCGAGGGAGACGTTGATGCGAGCGATGCCCGCGTCCAGCAGCAACGGCAGTTTGCGCGCAAGCAATTGGCCATTTGTAGTCAGGCTGATATCACCCAGGCCGAGCCGGCCGACTTCACGCATAAAGGTATCGAGCTTGGGGCTGATCAGCG
Organism: Pseudomonas sp. FSL R10-0056; assembly: GCF_009600105.1. Classification (NCBI taxonomy): domain Bacteria; kingdom Pseudomonadati; phylum Pseudomonadota; class Gammaproteobacteria; order Pseudomonadales; family Pseudomonadaceae; genus Pseudomonas; species Pseudomonas sp. FSL R10-0056. The sequence goes on along the minus strand of NZ_WIWL01000248.1, from coordinate 80,072 downwards.
GCTCACCGCCGGTGATGCGCAAGCGCTCGATGCCTGCAGCTTCGATCAGATAGGCCACGCCGCGCACCATGGCTTCGGCCGACAGCTCATCCTGTGCCGCCACCAGCCGTTTACCGTTGGGCACACAGTAAGTGCAGGCATAGTTGCAGGCTGAAGTCAGGCTGATCCGCAAATTGCGAAAACGTCTGCCTTGGCGATCAACGATCATGAATGACTCCGGCGCGGGGGAAATGGGTCGCTGCAAAACCTGACTCATAAATCAGGTTTTGGCAAGACCCAAGCCTGAGTATAAGCCTCAAGGCCATAAGCCATGAAGGCAAATACAGGCTGTGGTTACTCGACTGCCGGGGTGTCGGTGTCACGCTTGCGCTTGTTGCCCATGCGCACGCCGATGTCCATCAGGAACTGGAAAAAGCCCTCCTGATCTTCCAGCACATTGCTCCAGAACGGCGAGTGATACAGCGCCACCGCACCATGCACCAGGGCCCAGGCCGCGCAATAATGGAAGTAAGGCGGCACGTCTTCGAGCTTGCCTTCGCTGATGCGGCCCTTGATCAGCAGGGTCAGGCGCTCAAAGTTGGAAGCGCGGATCTTGTGCAGCTCTTCGACCAGTTCAGGCACCTGATTGCCCTTGACCACCTTCTCTTCAAGGCGATCAAACAATCGGTAGCGCTGCGGGTCGCGCATGCGGAACTCAAAGTAGGCACGGGACAGCGCCTCCTTGTCTTTATCCACATCGGCGGAATGCAGCAGCTCGTTCAAATCGCGCTCGTAATCGAGCATCAGGCGCAGGTAGATTTCGGCCTTGGACTTGAAGTGCTTGTAGATCGTGCCTTTGCCGATACCCACGGCATCAGCGATCATCTCGACGGTGACACTGTCTTCACCCAGGTCGAGGAACAGCTTGAGCGCGGTATCGAGAATTTCTTGCTCACGGCGACGAAACTCACGGACCTTACGGGGTTCTTTGTGCATAAGAAAAGGTCTGTTCGGGTCAAAATCGAAGCGGAGTATTATGCATTAGTCACGCTAAATTGCACGGATCATCCTGCATATCGATGGGTTCAAACGATTTACCCACGATTAGATGAGCACTCAAGCGAAGCTGGGGTATTCCAAATCTGTTTAAAAAACGATCAGCTACGGCTGGACGTTCGACAAAGCTGACCAATACTTATCATGTCGGCGTGACATCCCCCCCAAAGTGCTGCGCCGATATTGGCCGCAATGGAATGTGTGCCTTTGTTTTACTCCTAATGGTCTTAACCCGGATTCCCCAGAGCCCGGGTTTTTTTTGCCTGCTGTTCAGTTAAACGCCAAACCTGTAGGAACGGGCTTGCTCGCGACACAGGCAACTCGGTTTAGCAGACACACCGCAGCGATCCCATCGCGAGCAAGCCCGCCCCCTCAAATCCACGCAATCATCTGACCCGTGCCAGCGGGAACAGGCGCTTGAAGTTTTCGGTGGTTTGCTCTGCAAAGCGTTCGTAGGACTCACCGCGCAACATCGCCAAAAACTCAGCCACTTCACGCACGTATTGCGGCAGGTTTGGCTTGCCACGATGGGGGATCGGGGCGAGGTAAGGCGAGTCGGTCTCCACCAGCAGCCGGTCGGCAGGCACCTGACGGGCCACATCGCGCAGGGCATCAGCATTGCGAAAAGTCACAATCCCCGACAGCGAGATGTAGTAACCCATGTCCAGCGCCGCCCTGGCCATGTCCCAGTCTTCGGTAAAGCAATGCAGCACACCGGCCTGCGGCAACGCTGCCTCACGCAACATGTCCAGGGTATCGGCGCGGGCACCGCGGGTGTGGATCACCACCGGCTTGCCGGTCTGTTGTGCCGCCTCCAGGTGAACCCTGAACGACAGTTGCTGCAAATCGGCTGCTTCAGGCTCGTAGTGGTAGTCCAGGCCAGTTTCACCAATGGCCACCACCCCTGGGTGATTCAATTCGTCCAACAGCCAGTCCAGAGCCGGTGCGGCACCGGGTTGTACGTCCAGCGGATGGACGCCCACCGAGCAGTCCACATCGGCATAGCGCTCAGTCAGGGCTTTGACATCGGCCGCGTTGTCGGCGCTTACGCCAATGCATAGAAAATGCCCGACACCACGTTGGCGCGCAGCCTCAAGGGCGGCATCCAGCGAGCCGTCATGGGCGCTCAGATCAAGACGATCGAGATGGCAATGGGAGTCAACCAGCATACAAAAAATTACCTGTTTATCAATTCAGTCAGATCAGCGCTGGCCGGGCAGGCCTGCCCACTGCACCAGCAACGCTTCAAGCAACAGATCACGGTTGAGGTTGGCCTTGCTCAAGACCTTCTGGCGCTGGGCAAGAATCCAGTCCTGAATAGTCAGGACTTTGTCCTGCGCAGTCTTCTGCGCCAGGTACTGCAGCACTTTGCGCATGTCCTCCAGCCCGAGACCGTCCTCGTCCTGAGTCAGTTGATAGCGCAGGATCAGGTTCGACCAGTCGCAAAACCAGTCAAAGAGCAACAGCAGCGGGATGGCTTTCCAGCTTTCAGCCAACTGACTGGCCGACAACTCGCGCTTGAGCAGTTTTTTAACCCCCTCAACCACCGCCGCACGCTGCTCGCGCGCACCCTGGGCCTGCAGCTTGACGGCCACCAGGGGGGAACCGGCTGCCAGAGTCAGTAATTCGACCCGCTCGGCCTCAGGGATATCGGGCAGCGCATGGGCCAGCCATTCAAGGCTCAGCGCTTCACTTGGCAACGGGCAGGCCTGCTGCACACAGCGGCTGCGAATGGTTGGCAGCAACCGGCTGGACTGATGACTGACCAACAGCAAGACAGTGTTGCCCGAGGGTTCTTCAAGGCTTTTGAGCAAGGCGTTGGCGGCGTTGATGTTCATCGCCTCCACCGGCTCGACCAGCACCACCTTGCGCCCGCCCAACTGGGCGGTCTGCACCACAAAACTGACCAGATCACGCACCTGGTCTACCTTGATCGCCTTGTCAGCCTCTTCAGGTTCAAGAATGTAGTTGTCGGGGTGACTGCCCGCCGCCAGCAACGAACAGGACTTGCACGTACCGCAAGCCTCAAGCCCGACCGGCTGTTTGCACAGCAGGCTGGCCATCAGCCGCTCGGCCAGCGCCCGCTTACCGATGCCCGCCGGGCCGTGCAGCAGGTAGGCATGAGCGTGCTGCGCGCGCCCGGCCATCTGCTGCCACAGGCCGTCTTGCCACGGATAAGCCTCAGCCACGGTGCATGCCCAGCAATTGCGGCAACAGGGCGTCGAGCTGGCCCTGCACCTGCTCCAGGGTTTGTGCGGCATCGATCAGGCGGTAGCGCCCGGGCTCAAGCCTGGCACGTTCAAGGTAGGTACTGCGCACGGCGTCAAAGAAGGTGCGGCCTTCCTGCTCAAAGCGGTCGAGGCGACCGCGGGCACTGGCACGGGCCATGCCGACTTCGATGGGCAGATCGAACACCAGGGTCAGATCCGGGCGCAGAGCCCCCTGAACAAAGGTCTCCAGGGTTGCGATGCGCTCACGGGGCAAGCCCCGGCCACCGCCCTGATAGGCATAGGTGGCGTCGGTAAAGCGATCACACAGCACTACTGCACCACGGGCCAGCGCCGGGCGAATGACTTCGGCCAGATGCTGGGCGCGGGCAGCGAACACCAGTAACAGCTCGGTATCGGCACACATAGCGTCGTCGCTGGGCGTGAGCAGCAGCTCGCGGATGCGCTCGGCCAGCGGCGTGCCGCCAGGTTCGCGGGTCAGCACCACGTCGATGCCTGCGGCGCGCAAACGCTCTGCCAGGTACTCGCGATTGGTACTTTTGCCCGCGCCTTCGGGGCCTTCCAAGGTAATAAACAAGCCAGTCACAAGCGGCAATCCTTAATCAGTGTCTTTCGGACTTTACGGCTCGACCGGGGCGCTTGCCGGTTCAGCAGCGGGGGTCGGCGCAGGGCTCGAACGATAATCGGCCCGACGTTTGATCTGGAATTCACGCACAGCAGAGTTGTGCGCATCCAGGTCATCGGAAAACGTGTGGCTGCCATCGCCCTTGGCCACAAAGTACAGGCTGGTGCCATCCGCCGGGTGCAGTGCGGCATAAATGGCCTCACGCCCGACCATGGCAATCGGTGTCGGCGGCAGACCGGGAATGGTGTAGGTGTTGTACGGCGTAGGCTCGCGCAAATGGGCGCGGGTCAGTTTGCCGTTGTATCGCTCACCCAGACCGTAGATCACCGTAGGATCGGTTTGCAGTGGCATGCCGATTTTCATCCGACGCACAAATACTCCGGCAATTTGCCCACGCTCTTGTGGCACGCCGGTTTCTTTTTCCACCAGGGAAGCCATGATCAGCGCCTGGTATGGCGTTGTATAGGGTACGCCCGGGTCACGCTGCTCCCATTCCTGGGCCAGCACTTTATCCAGACGGTCGTAAGCCTTTTCCAGCAACTGGGCATCGGTCATCCCACGCACAAAACGGTAGGTATCAGGGAAAAACCGCCCTTCCGGGAATACCCCTTCGTGCCCGAGTTTGGCCATGACTTCGCTGTCGCTCAGGCCGTCGAGGGTCTGTTCGATTTTTTCGTGTTTGGCCAGGGCGCTACGCACCTGGCGAAAGTTCCAGCCTTCAACCAGGGTCAGGCTGTATTGCACCACCTCACCACGCTGCCACACACCGATCAACTCCTGGGCGGTCATGCCCGGAGTCATGCGATATTCGCCGCTGTGCAAAGGCTGGCCTTCAAGGTTAAAGCGCCAGTAAAGACGCAGCCAGAATGCGTCTTGCAGGGTACCGTCAGCTTCCAGTCGATTGAACGTGCCAGTCGGCGTGGCGCCGGCCGGGACATCGAGCAATTGCTCTTGCGTCAGGTTCAGCGGCTGGTCGAGCGCCGAGTTGAGCTTCCAGGCGCTGACGCCCAGCAGCAAGCCCGCCAGCACCAGACCTGTCTCCAGCAGCACCAAGATTTTACGTTTCACGAATCAGACATCCAGTAAGGTGCGAGCAATACCTTGCAGTTTACGGGTCAGCGGCCCCACCGGCCAGCTAAGGTCTGCAAAAGCGCGCACCGGCCAAATGCCATATACGCTGTTGCAGAGAAAGAGTTCATCGGCCTGTTGCAACTGCGCAAGGCTGATATCGGTAACATGGCAAGGGATGCCCAGGCGCCCGGCCTCGGCCAGCAGTGCAGCCCGCATCACGCCAGCCACACCACAGCGGCGCAGGTCGGCAGTCAGCAAAACGCCGTCACGCACAATAAACAGATTGCTGAACACACCTTCAACCACCCGCCCCGAGGTGTCGCGCATCAACCCTTCGGCACAGGCCGGGTCTTGCCATTCGGAGCGCGCAATGACCTGTTCAAGTCGATTGAGGTGTTTGAGCCCGGCCAATAGCGGTTGCTCGGCCAGACGGGTGGCACAGTCGAACAGGGTGATACCGTGCAGCGCATTGGCTTCAGGCCAGGCAGCCGCCGGGCTGGCTTGCAGAATTCTTCGAGGCATGGCCCCGGGGGATATACCATAACCGCGCTGGCTGTCGCCGCGGGTCAGGATGAGCTTGAGGACGCCCTCGCCCATCGCGTGGGCGTAAGCCAGCAATTCGCTGCGGATCAGTGCTTGATCCGCAACAATCGCCAGCCGGGAACACCCTTGCGCCAGGCGCTGCAGGTGCAGCTCCAGCAGCAACGGCGTGCCAGCCTTGACGGCGATGGTCTCGAACAGTCCATCGCCATAGGCCAGCCCACGGTCTTTAAGCGACGCCAGGGCGCTCGCCGGTTGACCGTCGACCCAGCTTTGCATTACTCGGCGTACCGGCGGAACACCAGCGAGCCGTTGGTGCCACCAAAACCGAACGAGTTGGACAGCACCACATCGATCGGCATTTCGCGCGGCGTGTGCGGCACGAAATCCAGGTCGCAGCCCTCATCAGGCTCGTCGAGGTTGATGGTCGGCGGCGCAATCTGGCTGTTGATGGCCAGTACGCTGAAAATCGCCTCGACTGCACCGGCGGCACCCAACAGGTGACCGGTCATGGACTTGGTCGAACTCACGGCCAGGTTGTAGGCGTGATCGCCGAACACCGACTTGATCGCCGAAACTTCTGCCAGGTCACCGGCAGGCGTCGAGGTGCCGTGGGCGTTGATGTACTGCACCTGATCAGGGTTGACCCGGGCATCACGCAAGGCATTGGTGATGCAGCGTGCCGCACCCGCACCGTCAGCCGGAGGCGAGGTCATGTGGAAAGCGTCACCGCTCATACCAAAACCGATCAGCTCGGCGTAGATGGTCGCGCCACGCGCCTTGGCATGCTCGAGCTCTTCGAGCACCAGCGCGCCGGCACCGTCGGACAGCACAAAACCGTCACGGCCCTTGTCCCACGGACGGCTGGCCCGGGTCGGGTCGTCGTTGCGGGTCGACAGCGCACGGGAAGCACCAAAGCCGCCCATGCCCAGACCGCAAGCAGCCATTTCTGCGCCACCTGCAATCATCACATCGGCTTCGCCGTAGGCAATGTTGCGCGCCGCCATGCCAATACAGTGCGTACCGGTGGTACAGGCTGTGGCGATGGCGTAGTTAGGCCCCTGTGTACCCAGGTGGATAGACAGAAAGCCGGAAATCATGTTGATGATCGAGCCCGGCACAAAAAACGGAGAAATCCGTCGCGGGCCTTGCTCGTGCAGGGTACGGCTGGTTTCTTCGATATTGGTCAGACCGCCAATACCCGACCCCATTGCCACACCGATGCGCTCACGATTGGCGTCGGTAACTTCCAGGCCGGAATTGCGCACAGCCTGAAACCCGGCTGCCAGACCGTATTGAATAAACAGGTCAAGTTTTCGGGCTTCTTTGACGGAGAGGTAGTCCTCAACGTTAAAGCCCTGTACCGAGCCGCCAAAACGGGTGGAATAGGCAGAAAGATCCGTGTGTTCGATCAGACCAATGCCACTACGGCCTGCCAGAATGCCTTGCCAGGTGCTCGGAACATCCGCACCCAGTGGCGACAACATCCCCATACCGGTGACTACGACGCGTCTACGCGACACAGCACTCTCCTTTATTCTATTGACGACACTTTGCATCACACCTAAAGAAAAAACCGCACGCCAGAGCGGCAGTGCGGTTTTTCCATGACAGCGAGCAACGATTACAAACTATTACGCCTGGTGGCTAGTAACGTAGTCGATTGCTGCTTGTACAGTAGTGATCTTTTCAGCTTCTTCGTCAGGAATCTCAGTCTCGAATTCCTCTTCCAGAGCCATCACAAGCTCAACGGTGTCAAGGGAGTCGGCACCCAGGTCTTCAACGAAGGAAGCGGCATTGGTCACTTCTTCTTCTTTAACGCCCAGTTGCTCGGCAACGATTTTCTTGACGCGCTCTTCGATGGTGCTCATACCTTGTTTTCACTCCTAATGGACAAATTCAGGCAGCTGGCCAGTGGGCAAGTGTATCGAAAGCCTTTTCGGTTTTTCAACTGAAAGCTTTGCACTCACCCCGCAACAACCGGCCACCTATAAAAAGATTGCAGCTTTATAACGGATTTTAGACAGCTCGTATGACATTTTTTTGAAGCAATCCGTCACATTTAACTCATGTACATCCCGCCGTTGACCGGAATTGTAGCCCCGGTCACGTAGGCTGCACCGTCGGATGCCAGGAAAGCGACCACGTTTGCGATCTCTTGAGCCTGGCCCAGACGGCCCAGCGGAATCTGCGTCTGCAAAGCTTCGCGCTGTGCTTCTGGCAGCTCACGGGTCATATCGGTATCGATAAAACCTGGAGCGACCGAGTTGACAGTGATCGAGCGAGAGCCCACTTCACGTGCCAGAGCACGACCGAAACCTTCAAGGCCTGCCTTGGCGGCGGCGTAGTTTACTTGGCCAGCGTTGCCCATGGCACCCACAACAGAGCCAATATTGATAATTCGTCCCCAACGGGCCTTGGTCATGCCGCGCAAAACACCTTTGGACAGGCGATACAGACTGTTCAGGTTGGTGTCGATGACATCATGCCATTCGTCATCTTTCATGCGCATCATCAGGTTATCACGGGTGATACCGGCATTATTGACCAGGATCGCCGGCGCGCCGAACTGCTCCTGAATGCTCGCCAGTACCGCAGCAACCGATTCATTGCTGGTCACGTTGAGTTCCATGCCAGTGCCCTGAACACCGTTTTCTTTCAGGGTGGCAGCGATGCGCTCGGCACCGGATGCGGAAGTCGCCGTGCCAATGACAATGGCGCCCTGACGACCCAACTCCAACGCGATAGCCTGGCCAATGCCACGGCTTGCGCCTGTTACCAGTGCAACTTTACCTTGCAAGCTCATGCAGGCTTCTCCTGATTCAGACCAGAGCCAAGCGCGCAGCGGCGAAGGCATCCGGGGTATTCAAATTGTGAGTGGTAACGCCTTCGGCACAGCGCTTGCTGATGCCCACCAGGACCTTGCCCGGACCGCACTCGACCAGGTCAACCGGACCATTGGCCGCCAGGGCCTGAACCGATTCAACCCAGCGCACAGGCTTGTACAGCTGCTCAAGCAAATCGCGCTTGAGGGTTGGCAAATCGGCTGCCACCGCGGCGCTGACATTCTGCACCAGGGCAATGGCCGGCATTTTCCAGTCGATCGCTTCAATGGACTCGGCAAAACGCTCGGCAGCTGGACGCATCAGTTCGCAGTGCGACGGTACGCTTACCGGCAACGGCAAGGCACGCTTGGCGCCCTTGGCCTTGCACAGTTCCATGGCGCGTTCGACAGCGGCCTTGGCCCCGGCAATCACGACCTGACCCGGCGAGTTGAAGTTGACCGCGCTGACCACTTCGCCTTGCGCAGCTTCAGCACAGGCAGCCAGTACATCGGCATCTTCCAGACCCAGGATCGCCGCCATGGCGCCCTGCCCGGCCGGTACGGCCTCTTGCATCAACTGGCCACGACGCTCGACCAGCTTGACCGCCTCGGCCAGGGTCAGGCATTCGGCGGCCACCAGCGCGCTGTACTCGCCCAGGCTGTGGCCGGCAACGAAGTCAGGACGCTTGCCACCTTCAGCCAGCCACAGACGCCAAAGGGCAATCGAGGCCGCAAGGATGGCAGGCTGGGTGATATCAGTCTGGTTCAGCTTCTCGGCAGGACCTTCCTGGGTCAGCGCCCACAGGTCGTAACCCAGGGCGTCAGACGCTTCTTTAAATGTTTCCAGGACCAGCGGATGTGCCGCGCCCAGCTCGGCCAACATGCCGAGGGACTGCGAACCCTGCCCTGGAAAGACGAATGCGAGGGATGTAGACATGTAACAAGCCCCTAATGATCTTGTCGTCGGAGAATTGACGTCCTGCCGTGGCGGACGCAAGAAACTGACAGTTGGATGGCTGATTGGACCGGGCGGTCACATTTAAGCGCCCGACCGCTAAAACGCCTACGGCAACAACCCTTCAAGGCGCCCATACAAACGCTTTGGCAGGTCTTCATGGATTTCAATCAGCGCACGTTCAATTGCACTTTGAAAGCCCTGAGCACCTGCCGAACCGTGACTCTTGACCACAATGCCCTGCAAGCCGAGAAAGCTCGCACCATTATGCCGCGCCGGCGCCAGATCCGCCTGCAAGCGCCGCATCAACGGCAATGCCAGCACGCCCACGAAGCGACTGAACAGGTTGCGCCTGAACACCGCCTCAAGCCGGCTCGAAATCATCGTTGCCAGGCCTTCGCTGGACTTGAGCATGATGTTGCCGACAAACCCGTCACACACCACCACATCAGCTTCGCCCCGATACACCCCGTCGCCTTCGACAAAACCGATGTAATGCAACCCCGGCGCCGCCTGCAACAATGCCGCCGCCTCCTTGACCTGCTGATTGCCCTTGACGTCCTCGGTACCGATATTGAGCAAGGCGACCCGCGGACGAGGCACACCAAGCGCCTGCGCCGCCACCGAGCCCATCACCGCAAACTGGAACAACTGACTGGCCGTGCAATCGACATTCGCCCCCAGATCCAGCAACTGACAGTAGCCGGTCTGGGTCGGAACTGCCGCCACCATCGCTGGACGGTCGATGCCCGGCAAGGTCTTGAGCACATGCCGGGACAAGGCCATCAGCGCCCCCGTGTTACCGGAACTGACACAAGCTTGCACCTTGCCATCACGGAGCAACTCCAGAGCAACGCGCATGGACGAGTCCGGCTTGCTGCGCAGGGCATGGGAAGGCCGCTCATTCATGGCAATGACTTCTGAAGCCGGGACAATCGACAGGCGCGAGCGATCCACAGCCGAATGGCCAGCGATCAGGGATTCAAGTAGGGAAGGTTGACCAACGAGGGTCAGATGCAGCGAGGGAGTAGCAGACAGGCAGGCAATACAGGCCTGAACAATGCTGCGGGGACCGAAGTCCCCGCCCATTGCGTCGATCGCGATGACCTGAGCGGACAAGTGATTACTCGTCAGCGCCCTTGTCGATCACTTTACGACCACGGTATACGCCTTCTGGCGATACGTGGTGACGCAGGTGAATTTCACCGGTGGTTTTTTCTACAGACAGAGTGCTAGCCGAAAGAGCATCGTGCGAACGACGCATGTCACGGGCAGAGCGGGATTTTTTGTTCTGCTGAACAGCCATAATTGATTAACTCCTAAACGTTTGGGTCACGCTTTAACTGCGCCAATACACTGAACGGGTTGGACCGCGTTACCTCGTCCTCGCCTGGTTCGGGCTCATCGAGACCCGCCGGCTGCTGGCATTCTTCCGGATGATGAGCAGGCACAATGGGCAAGGCGAGCAAAAGCTCCTCCTCGATCAGTGCATGCAGATCCAATGGATCTTCGCCCAGTTCCAGCACGTCATAACCTTTCGGTAACGACTGGGTATTCGCACCCTCTTTCACCACGGCGTAACTGCATTCGCTGTGGATCGGCAGGGTGACCAGCTCAAGACAACGCTGGCAAACCATCTTGACCTCGACGTCGATGGAGCTGTGTATTACCACAGATCTACGTTCGTCGCGCTCAAAAACAAATTTAGCCTGGACCGTACCGACATCGTCGGAAAGCGGATCGCAGAGTCTCTCCAAATCAGCCAGCAACACTTCACCTTGAAGGGTAGTGCCACGATCAGCCAATTTGCGCGGGTCAACGTGAGGTGGAATCGGGTCATTCAACATAGGCGCAGCATTCTAGGGAGGACCCCTTCACGTGTCAAAGGAAATTGTGTCTGTGCGACATTGCGTACGAGCATTAGAATCGTCAACTGCCTACAGGAGTCGCGCATGCTACCTTTATTACTCGCTTCAAGCTCGGTTTATCGCCGCGATTTATTGTCTCGCCTGCGTCTGCCCTTCACGTGCAGCTCGCCGGATATCGACGAAGGCCATCATCAAGGCGAGACCGCCATCGAACTGGTCAAGCGCCTGTCACTGGAAAAAGCCCGCGCGCTGGCTGCCAGCCATCCGAATCATCTGATTATCGGCTCGGACCAGGTTGCCGTACTCGACGGACGGATCATCGGCAAACCCCACACTCACGAAAAAGCGCACCAGCAATTGACCACGGCAAGCGGTGCCAGCGTCAGCTTCCTGACCGGCCTGACCCTGCTCAACAGCCAGACCGGCCATTATCAGACCGACTGCGTACCGTTTACCGTACATATGCGCAGCCTGAGCGCAGAGCAGATCGAGCGTTATCTGCGCGCCGAGCAGCCCTACGACTGCGCAGGCAGCTTTAAAGCCGAAGGGCTTGGCGTGAGCCTGTTTCAGCGCACCGAAGGCGATGACGCCACCAGCCTGGTCGGCCTGCCACTAATCCGACTGGTGGACATGCTGCTTGCCGAGGGCGTACACCTGCCATGAATAAGCCGGGCACTCTGTAGATACTCTGTTGCAGGTCAAGCCCTATTGTGGGAGCGAGCCTGCTCGCGAACGACCTTCGCGAGCAGGCTCGCTCCCACAGTTGCAGTGTTCCTGCAGCTGCCGAGGAACGAAGACTGCTTTCGGCGGCGAAGCCGTCGTAAACCCGATGATCGCAATTCGACCGACGCACCGCGCCAGCTGATTTCACGACGGCTTCGCCGCCGAACGCAGCCTCGCTCCTTCGGCAGCTGCTACGCGACATAGAGCCTCTAAACTTTTTGCCAGCCATAAAAAAACCGGCCCTCTTTCAGGCCGGCTTGTTTGAAGCACTCAACAATCAGCGCAGCGTCGGCCCCTGAAAGCCCATCCACATGGCCAATTGCTCAGCCACGCTGGCACCGAGCTTTTTCGAGAAGCGGTCGAAAGCCGATTCCTGCACCGTGAAGTCCACCAGCTCCTTGGCGCCGATCACGTCACGGGCAACCGAACTGGTATTGCCCAGCCCGTCAATCAACCCCAGCGGCAGCGCCTGCTGCCCCGTCCAGACCAGGCCCGAGAACAGCTCCGGGTGCTCCTTGTCTTTCAGGCGATCGCCACGCCCCTGCTTGACGCTGTCAATGAACTGCTGGTGCGTCACATTCAACACACCCTGCCAGAACTTGGTCTCATCCGGCTTTTCCGGCTCAAACGGATCCAGGAACGCCTTGTGGTCGCCCGACGTGTAAGCACGACGCTGAATACCCAGCTTGTCCATCGCACCGACGAAACCGAAGCCTGCCGCCGTCACGCCAATCGACCCGACGAGGCTGGCCTTGTCGGCGTAGATCTCATCAGCAGCACTGGCAATGTAATAAGCCCCGGATGCCCCCAGATCGGAAATCACCGCATACACCTTGGTATCGGGATGCAGCCCACGCAGGCGACGGATTTCATCGTAGACATAACCCGACTGCACAGGACTGCCGCCCGGGCTGTTGATGCGCAGCACCACCCCCTTGACCCGCGGATCGTCAAACGCCGCCTGCAGGCTGGTGACCAGATTGTCGGCACTGGCCGGCTCCTTATCGGCAATCGGACCACGCACATCGATCAGCGCGGTGTAGCTGGAACCGCCGACAGCGCTGCGCTCCATACTCACCAACGGGGTAAACAGCAACAACACCGCAATCAGGTAGCAGAACATCAACACCTTGAAGAAAATGCCCCAGCGTCGCGAGCGGCGCTGCTCCTGAATGCCCGCCAACAGGGTTTTTTCCAGCAACTGCCAGCTTTTGTCACCACCGACAGTGTTTTCAGCCGCAGAGGGCGCCTTCCATTGATCGACCATGCACTACCCCAGCAAAGATCTTAATTAGCCTGGCGATCAAGCCAGGCACGCAACTCGGGAAAACTGTCAATTGCCAACCGGGGCTCGAACGTCAGCAAGCGCTCCATCGATTGAGCACCATAGCCTACCGCAACCGAGTCGATACCCGCATTGCGCGCCATCAGCAAATCAAAGGACGCATCACCCACCATCAACGCCTGCTGCGGACACACATCGCAATGAGCCAGGATCTGATTGAGCATCAACGGATCAGGCTTGCTGGCGGTCTCGTCTGCAGCACGGGTGATATCGAAGAAATCCTCCCAGCCGTGGGCCTTGAGCACACGATCAAGGCCACGACGGGCCTTGCCCGTGGCCACCGCCAGACGATAGCCCTGGGCACGGAATGCTTCCAGCGATTCCCGGACTCCCGCAAACAACGGCGAAGGCTCGGCATCCATGGCGATATAAATATCGGCATAGTGCTGGCGGAAGGCAATCACCTGCTCCGGGGGCATGTCGGGGTAAAGGGTCAGGATCGCCTCAGGCAACCCCAGACCGATAATCCCCTTGACCGCCTGCGCATCACGTACCGGACGCCCCGCACGTTGCGCCGCACCCTGCATCGCCGTGACAATCCGACCAATGGAATCAGCCAGCGTGCCATCCCAGTCAAAAATGAGCAGCTTGTACTCAGTAAGGGGCACTCAGACGCTCCACGGTTTTGGCCCACATTTCATCGACCGGGGCCTGGAATTTCATTTCAGTCCCATCGGGCATCGGCACGGTCAGCATGTAGGCATGCAGAAACAGGCGCTTGCCGCCCAGGTCGCGGATTTCCTTGGAGAACCCCTCATCACCGTACTTGCTGTCGCCGGCAATGCAATGCCCGGCATGCAGGGTATGCACACGGATCTGGTGAGTACGCCCGGTAATCGGTCGCGCTTCGACCATGGTTGCAAAATCACCAAAGCGGCGCAGCACCTTGAACACAGTGACCGACTCTTTGCCTTCGTCTTCGTTGACTTCAACCATGCGCTCACCCGAACGCAAGTTGCTCTTCATCAGCGGCGCACGCACCTGCTTGATGGACGCCGCCCAGTTGCCACGCACCAGAGCCATATAACGCTTGTCGATACCGTCGCCGCGCAGGGCCTCGTGCAAATGACGCAACATGCTGCGCTTTTTGGCGATCATCAGCAGGCCGGACGTGTCACGGTCCAGGCGATGCACCAGCTCCAGCTCCTTGACGTCTGGGCGCATCTGACGAAAGGCTTCAATCACGCCAAAGGTCAGGCCGCTGCCGCCGTGCACGGCGATGCCTGCTGGCTTGTTCAATATAATCAGGGCCTTGTCTTCATAGACAATGGCCGCTTCAAGGCGCAGCAACAAACCCTGGGCCACAGGCACCGGCTCGTCGCGCTCAGGCACGCGAACCGGCGGCACGCGCACGATATCGCCGGCCTGCAGCTTGTACTCGGGCTTGATCCGGCCCTTGTTCACACGCACTTCGCCTTTACGCAAAATGCGGTAAATCAAGGTCTTGGGAACACCCTTGAGCCGAGCAAGAAGGAAGTTGTCGATGCGTTGGCCGGCATATTCCGGCGAGACCTCAAGCAGCTGGACGCTGGGGGTCGGGGGGGTAGTCGTCGTCATGCCGTGAATGATAACAATTTTTTATGGAATTGAAGCACTTAATCATTGCTGCTATAGTCGCGAACGCCGCCAAAAGCGGCCTGGACAGAGGATTAACGGTGAACAACCGGCCCTGACCAACGCTCTTGATCAGGACGCGAGGCCGTCCTACGGGGCTTTTGCTGGATACGCAAGACCTGGAGTTGTAACAAGCGCAGGTGACATGAGGCCTGAAGCGAGCCTGGAAAGCAGAGTGCAAACTCGCCTTTTACGCCGATATTCACGGCCAGTTCACAAAGTGCAGTCAGCCTCGGGAATTTCGAGCGAATGCTTCGGAAACAACGCCTTTATTAGCCATGATGCGTGAACTCCCCTTTGGAGAACACGGTAAATGCCAACCCGCTGCGGATTCTGCGCGCGGCAGCACCCGAATTATCAGGGATACGTGTAGGGTGGAGATGCACAACCGCCGGACTGTGTAGCAATAGGCTTTATCAAGACGCTTCATCTCGTCCACAGCCGCCGGTTGATTCCTCCTCCTGACCAGACTTTTGCTTAAGAGGTGCATTAGCACCACAGCAAGCAGGAAGCGTAAGTCGCGACTTCGCCCCCAAGGGTCGAACCTCGCTGTACACAGGAGTGGCCAACAACTCCTGACGCACCTGACACCGACCATGAGAAGTCGTGTGTGCCGAACGCCGTTTCCGGTAGCCCGGAAACCGACGGTACAACATGAAAAGAATGCTGATTAACGCAACTCAACCTGAAGAGTTGCGCGTTGCACTGGTAGATGGCCAACGCCTCTACGACCTGGACATCGAGTCGGGTGCTCGCGAGCAGAAGAAAGCCAACATCTATAAAGGCCGTATTACTCGCATCGAACCAAGCCTTGAGGCTGCCTTTGTCGATTTCGGCTCCGAGCGCCACGGCTTCCTGCCCCTCAAAGAAATCTCCCGCGAGTACTTCAAGAAAGCCCCTGAGGGCCGCGTCAACATCAAGGACGTCCTGAGCGAAGGCCAGGAAGTCATCGTGCAGGTCGAAAAAGAAGAACGCGGCAACAAGGGCGCAGCCCTGACCACGTTTATCAGCCTCGCCGGCCGCTACCTGGTCCTGATGCCAAACAACCCGCGTGCAGGCGGTATCTCCCGCCGCATCGAAGGTGAAGAGCGCAACGAACTGCGTGAAGCGCTGAACGGCCTGATCGCTCCTGCCGACATGGGCCTGATCGTTCGCACTGCCGGCCTTGGCCGCAGCAGTGAAGAAATGCAGTGGGACCTCGATTACCTGCTGCAACTGTGGACCGCCATCAAAGAAGCCTCGCTGGATCGCGCCGCACCCTTCCTGATCTACCAGGAAAGCAACGTGATCATCCGCGCCATCCGCGACTACCTGCGCCAGGACATCGGCGAAGTGCTGATCGACAGCGTTGAAGCCCAGGACGAAGCCCTGACCTTTATCCGCCAGGTGATGCCGCAGTACGCCAGCAAAATCAAACTCTACGAAGACAGCGTTCCGCTGTTCAACCGTTTCCAGATCGAAAGCCAGATCGAGACCGCTTTCCAGCGCGTCGTTGAACTGCCTTCCGGCGGCTCCATCGTTATCGACCCGACCGAAGCCCTGGTGTCCATCGACATCAACTCGGCCCGCGCCACCAAAGGCAGCGATATCGAAGAAACCGCACTGCAAACCAACCTTGAAGCGGCGGAAGAAATCGCCCGCCAGTTGCGCCTGCGCGACATCGGCGGCCTGATCGTCATCGACTTCATCGACATGACCCCGGCCAAAAACCAGCGCGCCGTGGAAGAAAAAGTCCGCGAATGCCTGGAAGCCGACCGCGCCCGCGTACAAGTGGGTCGTATCTCGCGCTTCGGCCTGCTGGAAATGTCCCGTCAGCGTCTGCGCCCATCCCTGGGTGAAAGCAGCGGCATCGTTTGCCCGCGCTGCAACGGCACCGGCATCATCCGTGATGTTGAATCGCTGTCGCTGGCGATCCTGCGCCTGATCGAAGAAGAAGCCCTGAAGGACCGCACTGCCGAAGTCCGCGCCCAGGTGCCAATCCCGGTTGCAGCGTTCCTGCTCAACGAAAAACGCAACTCGATCACCAAGATCGAACTGCGTACCCGTGCCCGCATCGTCATTCTGCCGAACGACCACCTCGAAACGCCGCACTTCGAAGTTCAGCGCCTGCGTGATGACAGCCCGGAAGCCCACACCAACCAGTCCAGCTATGAAATCGCTGCCGCTGCCGCTGAAGTGGAAGAAGTTCAACCGGCTGCTGCCACCCGCACCCTGGTTCGCCAGGAAGCCGCCGTTAAAACAGCACCGCCACGCACCTCGGCACCGGTTCCGACCGAAGCCGCTGCTGCTGCCGCACCTGCTCCTGCACCGGCGGCCACCATCGCCGAGCCAAGCCTGTTCAAGGGCCTGGTCAAGTCGCTGGTAAGCCTGTTTGCCTCCAAGGAAGAGCCTGCAGCACCGACCGTAGTCGAGAAGCCGGCAACCCCTGAGCGCCCTGCACGCAACGAAGAACGTCGCAACGGTCGCCAGCAGAGCCGTAACCGCAACGGTCGTCGTGACGAAGAACGTAAACCGCGCGAAGAGCGTGCTCCACGTGAAGAGCGTGCCGCTCGCGAACCACGCGAAGAGCGCAGCCCTCGCGAAGAAACTCCGGTTGTGGCTCAAACTCCTCGCGAAGAGCGCGCACCGCGTCCACCGCGCGAAGAACGTGCGCCGCGTGCACCACGTGAAGACCGCAAGCCGCGTGGCGAACGCGAAGAGCGCGTACGTGAACTGCGCGAGCCTCTGGATGCAGCACCAGCCGTAGCCGCTGTGGCCGCTACCACTGCTGTAGCTGAAGAGCGCCCAGCCCGTCAGCCGCGTGAAGAGCGCCAGCCGCGCGCACCTCGCGAAGAACGTGCGCCACGCGAAGAGCAGGTTGTAGCTGCCGCTGAAGACGAAGAAGTGCTGAACGGTGAAGAGCAGTCCCAGGACGAGACCCAGGACAACGCCGAAGGCGATCGTCCACGTCGTCGCTCCCGTGGCCAGCGTCGTCGCAGCAACCGCCGCGAGCGTCAGCGTGACGCCAACGGCAACGTGATTGAAGGCTCGGAAGAGAACAGCGAAGAAGGCAACAGCCAGAACGCTCCTGCAACCACCTCTGAAGCAGCCGTCGTGGCCGTGACTGAAACCGTTGCCAGCCAGGTCGTCAGCGCTCCTGCTGAAGCCCAGGCGCACCAGCAGGCAGAACGCGCAACAGAAGTGGCCCAGGAATCGGCCCCAGCTGACACCGTGGCCGTCGTTGAAGCTGACAAGGAAATTGTGGCTGTCGAAACACCTGCGGCCCAGGCCCCAGCTGTTGAAACCGCTGGCGAAGCAGCAACCAAAGTAGAAGCAGTCGCTGCCCAGGCACCGACCACTGAAACGCCTGTTGTTGAAACTCCAGTAGTAGAAGCACCGGTAGTAGAAGCGCCAACAGTAGAAGCAGTGACGCCGATCGAAGCCGTCAAGGCGCCTGAAGTTGAAGTTGCACCAGCTCAAGAAGCACAGCCTGAAGTCCAGGCCGTTGCCCAGCCGGTTGCAGCGACTCCAGAGCCAGTGGTTGAAGCCGTGGTGGAAGCACCAGCGGTCGAAACTCCGGTTATCGAAAAAGCACCGCATGCCCGCGAAACCCGCGTTGTGCGCGCGCCAGTAGCAGAGCCTGCCGTTACTGAAGCCGTAGCAGAGCCTGTTGCCGCACCTGAAGTGGTAACCGTTGAAGCCGCGGTCGAAACGATAGTAGCCGTAGAGCCGGCCCCCGTTGAGACTGTTGTGACAACTGAAGTGGTTGAGGTAGTGGTTGCAGCAACTCCGGTTGTCAGCGCCCCAAGCAACGGTCGCGCACCTAACGACCCGCGTGAAGTACGTCGTCGCAAGCGTGAAGAGGCAGCTGCTGCAGCGGCCGCTCAGGCAACTGCGCATGAAGGCGTAGCCCAGGAAAAGGCACACGAGGATAAACCCCTCGCCTAATTCCAAAGGCCATTAAAAAGCCCCGCCAGTTCTGAACTGGCGGGGCTTTTTTTATGCCTGTGAGGTAAATCAAAAAGGCCAGAACGAGCGACGACCTCTCTCCAGCTCACCGCGACATTGGCCAAGCTGTGCACCATAGGTTTTGGACTGCTGCTCGACTTTACGCGCCACCTGCATCAACCAGGGTTTGGCGCGATAGGTATTGCGACTGTAACCCCCCCTGCCCTCGTGATACGCCAGGTACTGGTTATAGGTATCCCACTTGGAGATCCCCAATTGACGCTGGGTACCCGCGGTGTACCAACCGATAAACATGATGGCGTCAGCGAAATTGTCGCGCGCCCCGGAACTGCCCATGCTGTTTTCAAAGTCACGCCATGCCGGAGGCTGAGCCTGTGCATAGCCGTAGGACGGGCTGACCCGGCCCCACGGGATGACCCACAAAAGGTAAGCACGAGGCGGAAGCGCATCGGCAACGAAGCTGCTTTCCTGCTTCATGATTGCCATCGCAACATGCACAGGCGTGCCCCAGCGCTCCTGCATCGCTACCGAGTCTTTGTACCAGGCCGGATATTGCCTATAGATACTGCACAGGTTGTTTTGATCTTTGGGCGGAGCAGTGACACAACCGGTCAACGTCACCAGTGCCAACGCCAGCGCCCCTGCCGGTATGTGCTTCATTGATAGTCCAGACCGCTAATACAGGTTGGGCTCCATCTCCAGCTGCACCGCAAAGCGCTGCTCGATATCTGCCTGAATACGCTGCGCAAGGGCCAGCAACTGCAAACCGGTAGCCGACCCATAGTTGACCAGCACCAACGACTGCAGGCGATGCACTCCGGCATCCGCCTCACGAAAGCCCTTCCAGCCTGCAGTTTCGATCAGCCAGCCCGCCGCCAGCTTTACCTGGCCATCGGCTTGTGGGTAACCAATCAGGCCGGGGTGGGCCAATTTCAATTCCGCCGCCAGGCTTGCCGATACCAGCGGATTCTTGAAGAAGCTGCCGGCATTGCCCAACACCGCTGGGTCAGGCAGTTTTTCGCTGCGGATACTGCAGATAGCCCGACTTACATCACAGGCCGTCGGCTGCTCAATGCCCTGCTCGGCCAGGCGCTGACGCACAGGGCCGTACTCCAGATGCAGATGCATGGCCCTGCTCAGGGCAAAGCGCACACGCAAAATCAACCAGCGCCCGGCCTGCTGCTTGAACAGACTGTCACGATAGGCAAAGTTGCATTCGGCCAGACTGAACTCACGCAACTCGCCGGTTTGCCGGTCGAGCGCTGTAAGGCCTGCGAATACATCCTTGATCTCGACCCCATAGGCGCCGATATTCTGCATCGGCGCGGCACCCACGGTGCCAGGGATCAGGCTGAGGTTTTCCAGGCCCGACAAGCCCTGCTCAAGGGTCCACAGCACGAAGGCATGCCAGACCTCCCCCGCTTCAGCCTCCACCACTACCCGCTCGCCATCATCTTCCAGCAAGCGGATACCGCGACTGGCCATGCGCAAAACCAGCGCTGGCACATCACCAGTCAACAGCAGGTTGCTGCCGCCGCCAATCACCAGCAACGGCAACTTGTGCTCAGCCGCACACAGCAAGGCCTGGCGCACATCATCATCGTTGTGCGCCTGGGCAAACAGGCTGGCCTTCACATCAACACCAAAGCTATTGAAGGGCTTGAGCGACGCATTGACCTGCATGTCCAAACTCATGACTCCAGCAAACGCCGAACGCGCTCAAGATCTTCCACGGTATCTACCCCGGCAGGCGGAGCTTCAAGCACATCGGCCACGTGAATACGCACACCATGCCACAGCGCCCGCAGTTGCTCGAGGCGCTCGGTGTTTTCGAGCCAGCAAGCCCCCCAGCTGACGAAGTCATGCAGGAAGCCAGCTCGATAGGCGTAGATGCCGATATGTCGACGGTAAGGCACGCCTGCTGGCAGTGCGTCCGGGTGCAGTGCAAAGTCATCCCGCGCCCAGGGCAACGTGGCCCGGCTGAAGGTCAGCGCCAGCCCGTTGATATCACTGACCACCTTGACCACATTGGGATTGAACAGCGTCTCGACATCATCGATAGGCTCGGCCAGGGTCGCCATGCTCGCCTCGCCATGGGCCGCCAGGTTGAGCGCAACCTGATCGATCACCTGTGGCGGGATCATCGGCTCATCGCCCTGCACGTTAACCACGATGGCATCGCTGGCCAGACCCAGTTGCGTAGCCACTTCGGCCAGGCGATCAGTGCCGGATTCATGGTCGGCACGGGTCAGCAGCACCTCGGCGCCGAACGCCTTGCAGGCCTCGACAATACGCATATCGTCAGTGGCAACGACCACACGTTGCGCGCTGCTTTTACAGGCCTGCTCCCAGACATGCTGGACCATCGGCTTGCCGGCGATCATTTGCAGCGGCTTGCCCGGTAAACGGGTCGAGGCATAGCGCGACGGGATAACGACGGTAAAAACCGGGATCATTTATCCAGACGCTCTTCGGCAGTGAGGGTGCGGGCTTCGGTTTCGAGCATTACCGGAATGCCATCACGGATCGGGTAAGCCAGGCCTGCGCCCTTGCTGATCAGCTCGGTCTTGTCGGCGCTGAGCTTGAGCGGGCCTTTGCAAACAGGGCAGGCGAGGATATCGAGCAGCTTGGTGTCCATAAATGTTCCCCTTGAGATGAGTTAGGGTAAAAGACGATCAGGTAAAAAACGCAGCAATTGTTGGTCAAACCACAACACAAAGGCCTCGGAAGGCACTGCATCAACAGCCAGATACCACCAGTCGGATGACGCGAAGTCACGGCACTTCACCGCGTCCTTTTCGGTCATGACCACGGGTAATGATGGCGAGAAATTCAATATTTCGGCGCTATAAGGCGCGTGATCAGCAAACGCATGAGCAATTGGCCGCCAGTGTAGCGTTTCAAGGGTGGTGAAGAAACGCTGCGGGTTGCCGATACCGGCGACCGCATGCAGAGCCTGCTGCGCAGGAAAAAAGTCCAGCGCCTTGCGCTCCCCACTCACCAGATTCACCAGTGCGGTGGGTTGCAACGCAAAGGCAAAACCGCCCTGCGGGTCGCTGGCAGCGCCGTTATAGAGCACCGCGTCAACGCTCTGCAGGCGCTCGACCGGTTCGCGCAGCGGCCCGGCAGGCAGGCAACGGCCATTACCCAGGCCTCTGGCATTGTCGATCAACACCAGCTCCAGATCCCGCGCCATACGGTAGTGCTGCAACCCGTCATCCGACAGGATCAGGTCCAGCGGCTCGCTGGCCAGTAGCGCCTTGATCGCCCGACTGCGGTCGGGATCGATCATCAGGGGCACACCGGTGCGCTGCACGATCAGCAAAGGTTCATCCCCCGCCTGCACAGCACTTTGCTCGGCGCGTACACGCCACGGCAGTTGCGGCGGGGTCGCGCCATAGCCGCGACTGACCACGCCAACGCGCAGTCCCTGGCGCTGACAGTGCTCTATCAGCCACAGGATTAATGGCGTTTTGCCGGTGCCGCCGACCGTGATGTTCCCCACCACGATCAACGGCACCGGCGGGCGATAGATCTCGCCCTCACCGGCGACAAAACGTGCCCGCTTGCGCTCAACCACCCGTCGGTAGAGGCATTCGAGTGGTCGCAACAGGATCAGCAGCGGATGCCCGGCATACCAGGCACGCAGTAAACGATCGGACATGGCCATCAGGGAGTCGTCTGCGCCTCAACCGTGGTCATGCGCAAATGGCTAAAGCCGAGCTTGCCGGCCGCGTCCATCGCGGTGATGACCGCCTGATGTTGCGTTTTGCCATCGGCGCTGATCGACAGCGGCAAACGGGTATCGCCACCGGACTCTTTCTGCAGGGCCTCCATCAGGCTGGCCAGATCATTCTTGGGCAACAACTGGTTATTCACCGAGAAAACCCCGTCTGCGCTGATGGCGATATCCAGTTGCTTGCCATTCTGCTCATCGCTGGGTGAACCGCTGACAGCCTCCGGCAGATCGACGCGCAACTGGGTTTCGCGGGTGAAGGTGGTGGTCACGACAAAAAACAGCAACAGGATAAACACCACGTCAATCAATGACGCGAGGTTGATATCAACTGTTTCCCGTGGCTTGCGGCGAAATTTCACGCTTTACTCCCGACCATATCGACTTCACGGTCGCCCTGAACCACTTCAACCAGCTTGATTGCCTCCTGCTCCATGCCAACCACCAGGTCGTCAACACGACGCTGCAGGAAACGATGGAAGAATACGGCCGGGATACCCACCATCAGGCCTGCGGCCGTGGTGATCAGCGCCTTGGAAATACCACCCGCCAGCACCGCAGCATTGGAGGTCATTCCCGAGCCCATGAACGAGCTGAAAATATCGATCATGCCCAGCACCGTACCCAGCAGCCCCAGCAAGGGCGCCATTGCGGCAATGGTGCCCAGGGTATTGAGGTAGCGCTCAAGCTCATGAATAACGCGCGCGGCGGCCTCTTCAATGCACTCTTTCATGATTTCGCGACCATGACGGGAGTTGGCCAGGCCCGCGGCAAGAATCTCACCCAGAGGCGAATCGGCACGCAATTGCTTGAGTTTTTCCTTGTCCATTTGCTTGTCTTTGATCCAGACCCAGACCTGACCGAGCAGATGCTCCGGGGTCACGCGACTGGCACGCAGGGTCCACAGACGCTCGACAATAATGCCCAGCGCGGCAACAGAGCTCAGAATGATCGGCAACATCATCCAGCCGCCGGATTTGACCAGTTCCCACACAGTGACAATCCCCTCGAAAAAGTGTGCCACTCTACCACAGGGGCAGCGTCAATCGCGCCAGAACCGGCGTTGGTCGCGCATGCTTTCAGCCTTGCCCGACGCCCCCAGGCGAAACTTCACCGCACCCTGCTCGGCGCTGTCCAGTACCTGCACCCCCAGCGCCTGATACCGGGCCATCACCTGTGGATGGGGATGACCGAAGCTGTTGCCATGCCCCCGGGAGATCAGCACGATTTCAGGCGCCAGGGCCTTGAGAAACACCATCGACGACGAGGTCTTGCTGCCGTGATGAGGAGCCTGCAACCAGCGGGTAGGCACGCCCAGCGGGCTTTGCAGCAAGGCACGCTCGGCCCTGGCATCGATATCCCCGGTCAGCAGCAACCGCTCATCACCGGCCTGCACCTGCAACACGCAGGACTTTTGATTACTGTCGCTGGCCCCCGCCCACTGCCAGAGTGAAAAACTCACACCATCCCATTCCCAAGTTTCCCCACTGACACAGGGTTGCGCCCGCAACGGCTCCGCCAGCCCCGGCACATCGCCGCTAATCACCCGTTTCACGCTGACGCCCCGCTGCACCGCCAGCGCCCCACCGGCATGATCCGAATCGGCGTGACTGAGCAGCATCAAATCCAGCTCGGCCACCCCCAATGAACGCAAAACCGGCACCACCACCCGCTCGCCCTGATCCAGATTCCCTGACTTGGGGCCTGCGTCGTACAACAGAGTGTGATTGCGGGTACGCAA
The DNA here is from genome assembly GCF_009600105.1 of Pseudomonas sp. FSL R10-0056. Taxonomy (NCBI): domain Bacteria; kingdom Pseudomonadati; phylum Pseudomonadota; class Gammaproteobacteria; order Pseudomonadales; family Pseudomonadaceae; genus Pseudomonas; species Pseudomonas sp. FSL R10-0056. Next base: position 55,819 of record NZ_WIWL01000248.1, on the reverse strand, counting down.
GGCAATCGCCAGACCCTGACCAACATCCAGCTGCAGCACCTCGACCTGACCGCGGGGGATCTGTTCACGGGGCGCAAACAGCGCCAGCAGCACCAGCGGCCAACCCAGCGGCCGCAAGACCATCCCCGCAGGCAACAACAGGATCAGCACTCCGGCCGCACTCAACAGCCAAATGTAAATCGGCACGGATACGGGCAACCACGGCGTAAACACATCGGCCAGCAGGCTCAAACCCTGGACCAACCCATCGATCAGGCCACCTGACAGCCACAGCAGGTTTTCCCCCAGCCAGGGCACAGACAACAGCAAGGTCCCCAGCAAAGCTGTTGGCAGCACTGCCAGGCTGATCCAGGGGACGGCTATCAGATTGGCCAGCGGCCCGGTCAGGCTGATGGGCAGATCGAGTATCCACAGCATCGGGAACAAGCCCAGGGCGATCAGGCCGTGAGGGCGCAACCACATGGCCCGCCACCCCCACGCCCCCAAGCGGCCACTGAAGGTAAAGAGAAGCACCGCCACGGCGCTGAATGACAACCAGAACCCCGCCCGCAAACTCGCCAGCGGCTCGACGATCAGCACGGCATTGAGCGCCAGCAAAAAAGGCAGCCACACGCCCAGTTGCCGAAACCACAAACGCCATGCCAGCACCAGTCCGAGCATCATGCACGCGCGCTGCACCGGCACTTCAAAGCCCGCCAGCACGCCGTAACCCGTGGCGCCAATAAACGCCAGGGCACAAGCCCAGGGTAACCACGGCAAACGACGTGGCCACAGCCCATAACGCGCCAGCAAGGCGATAAATCCATAGATCAAGCCGGCAAACAGGCCAATATGCTGGCCCGAGATCACCAGCAGATGCACCGTGCCGGTCGCTTGCAACAACGTCCAGTCATCGCGACTCAGACCCGATCCATCACCCAGTACCAGCGCCGCCAACCACGAAGCCCGGCCCTGGGCATCAATGCGCAGCAGACGCTGACGCAAGCCGTCACGCCAGGCGTGACTGGCAGCCTCCTGTAAATGCCCCTGCTTGACCGTACCGGTCGCACCGATGCGCTGCGCCAGTAACCAGGCCTCAAAATCAAACCCCTGAGGATTGAGCAAGCCTTTGGGTTTCTTGAGTTTGACCGCCAGCCGCCAGCGCTCGCCGCTGTTCACCGCAGGGCCGCCATACCAGCTCAGCCTGATAGTCGCGGGCAAAGCACCGTGGCGCGACTTTGCCCCCTGCAATTCAAAGCGGACGGATGTTCCAGACTGCTGCGGCAAGCCGATCACACGCCCTTCGACCCAGAGCGTACGCCCGTCGAATGAGTCAGCCAGACGGTTATCCAGTGCCCTTTGCCCCTGAAAGCAGGCCCAGCACAGCCCAAGCACATAAAGCCCCACCGGCCAGCCCCTGCAGGCCAATAGCAACACCCCCGCCGCCGTCGCCATCAGCAGCAACCACCCGGCAGACGGTAAACCAGGTAAAAACCGCAGCGTGATCAGGCCCGCTGCCAGCGCAAACATCCCTGTGTACATGCCTATACTCAACTTATCCCTTTGACTCGGATTAGCTGGAATCCCGGGGCCGCGCTTAAGAAATTGTCACAAAGTCTAAATAGGCATCCTGTCGAATTTGGGCATACTGCCCCCTTGACCTAGGGAGAGGCCCATGCCACGGCGTTTGATCAAACGTTTCATGCCAGATCCGGCCCTGATCAGGGAACACAAGTCCTTACGATTTTTGGGCACCTTGCTCCATGACCCCAACCTCTGGCACCTCAACCGTCACTCCGTGGCCCGGGCAATGGCGGTGGGCATTTTCGCGGCCTTTATACCCATGCCGTTCCAGATGCTTCTGGCGGCCTTTCTGGCAATAAGGGTTCGCAGCAATATGCCGATCTCCGTGGGCCTGGTATGGCTGACCAACCCCATCACCATGCCCCCGGTGTTTTATTGCACCTACCAGCTGGGCGCCTGGCTGATGAACGTGCCGGCGCGCACCCTGCCCGACGAACTGACCTGGGAATGGATCAGCGGCCAGCTCTCTACTGTGTGGCAGCCATTCTTGCTGGGCTCGGTGGTCTGCGGCGTGGTGCTCGGCGCATTGGCCTATTGCCTGACCATGCTCTATTGGCGCTGGTGGGTCAGCCATAAATGGAAAGCCCGCAAAAACAGACACCCATAAAAAAGGCCCCGAACAGGGGCCTTTTTTATCCGCATGTCACAACAACTACTGACGCATCCCGCGCCCGCTGACCAGCAGCCTGGCGCAGCCGAAGTAGAGCACGATGGTCGCCACCACCATAAAGGTCAGCGCGACACTGATCTTGATGTCCGAAACGCCCAGGATGCCGTAGCGAAAGGCGTTGACCATATGCAGCACCGGGTTGGCCAGCGACACGCTCTGCCAGAACGGCGGCAGCAGGGTGATGGAGTAGAAAACCCCGCCCAGATACGTCAGCGGCGTCAGTACGAAGGTCGGAATAATCGAAATATCGTCGAAATTGCGTGCAAAAACGGCGTTGATAAACCCCAGCAACGAGAAAATCGTAGCGGTCAGCACCACCACCACAATGGTCAGGCCCAGGTGATGCACCTGCAGATGGGTAAAGAACAGCGACAGCAGGGTCACGATCAGGCCCACGATCAGGCCGCGCAAGATCCCGCCCACGGTAAAACCGATCAGGATCGTGTGGGGCGACACCGGCGAGACCATCAGCTCTTCAATCGAACGCTGGAACTTGGCGCCAAAGAAGCTCGACACCACGTTACCGTAGGAGTTGGTGATCACCGACATCATGATCAGACCCGGCACAATGTACTCCATATAGGTGAAGCCACCCATATCGCCGATTTGCCGACCAATCAGGTTACCGAAGATCACAAAGTACAAAACCATGGTGATCGCAGGTGGCAGCAGGGTTTGCGGCCAGATCCGCATAAAGCGGCGGACCTCACGGTAAATAATGGTGTTCAACGCAATCAGGTTGGGACGCAGCTCCGAGCTCATACCGCCACCTTTGCCAGGTTTTTCTCGACCAACGACACAAACAACTCCTCAAGGCGATTGGTTTTGTTGCGCAAGCTCACCACTTCAATATTTTGCGCGGCCAATTGAGTGAACAGACCGGTAATGCCCACCACCTTGTCGACCTGGACCTCCAGGGTCGCGGCATCGAGCAACTGGCTCGGGTAGCCGATCAACTGAGGGGCAGCCTGCAGCGGTTGCTTCAAGTCGAGCAAAAAGGTCTCGACATGCAACTGCCCAAGCAGTTGGCGCATGCTGGTGTTTTCGACAATGGTGCCGTGATCGATGATCCCGATATTGCGGCACAGCTGCTCAGCCTCTTCCAGATAGTGGGTGGTGAGGATGATGGTGGTGCCCTGCTCGTTCAGCCCGGTGAGGAAGGACCACATCGAGCGGCGCAGCTCAATGTCGACACCGGCGGTAGGCTCATCGAGGATCAACAGACGCGGCTCATGCACCAAAGCCCGGGCAATCATCAGGCGGCGCTTCATGCCACCGGACAACGAACGCGATGGCGTGTCGCGCTTGTCCCAGAGCCCTAACTGCGTCAGGTATTTTTCGGCTCGTTCCTTGGCGATTTTCGCCGGAATACCGTAGTACCCCGCCTGGGTCACGACGATATCGAAGGTCTTTTCAAACTGGTTGAAGTTGAATTCCTGCGGAACCACACCAATCGAACGCTTGAGGGCTGCGGGATTGCGATCAAGATCATGGCCAAAGATATTCACCGTGCCGCCGGTCTTGTTGACCAGGGTCGAGAGAATGCCGATGGTGGTGGATTTGCCGGCACCGTTAGGGCCCAGCAAGGCAAAAAAGTCACCTTCGGCGACATCCAGATCGATACCACTCAGGGCCTGGAAACCGTTGCCGTAGGTTTTGGTTAGCTGCCGTATGGACAGAGCGGAACTCATATCGGATTACGCACCAAGATGGGGGAAAGGGGAATTGTAAATAAGGGCGAACAGCCTGTAGGACAAGTCCGACAAGACCCTATGGTGCTTGGCCTCGCCGCACAAGTACAGTCGCCCGTATTAATAGTGGCTATTAAGTCAACGCGGTCATGACGGCATTTCGATAGGCCGGACGCTGCTTCAAGCGCTCATACCAGGCACTCAGGTGCGGCAGGGGCGGGCGTTCGATGGGCATTTCAAACCAGGCGTAAATGAAGCTACCCAGCGGGATATCACCCATGCCGATTTCATCACCGGACAAGTAGGGTTTTTCAGCCAGGGCCCGATCGGCCACGGCAAGCAATTCGCCGCTGGCCTTGATTGCGGCGTTGATTGCCACCCAGTCCTGCTGCTCGGCAGGCGTACGCAAGACACCCCAGAACACCGTGCGAAACACCCCGGCAAAGGAAGTGCTGGTCCAGTCCATCCACTTGTCCGCCTGCGCCCGCACACGTGCATCGGTTGGGTACCATGACGTATCCGAGCCATATCTGGCAGAGAGGTAACGCACGATGGTGTTTGACTCCCACAGCACGAAGCCGTCGTCCTCTTCAATCACAGGCACCTGGCCATTAGGGTTCAACGCCCGGTACTCAGGGCTGTTGACCACCCCAAAGGCGCCGCCCGCCTCTACCCGGCTATACGGCAACGCCAGCTCTTCAACACACCACAACGCCTTGCGCACGTTTGACGAATTCTTGCGACCCCACACTTTCAGCATGATCTGGCTCCTGATTGATAGACGCCGAAGGAGTCTACGCCGGGATGACGAACTCCGTCTCCAGCGCGAGGTCACTATCCCTACAACCCTGATCGAAAGTTGCGACTAAGCTCACAAGGGTGCACGCCCCTGATTTCATGGAGGATTGAATATGCTGTTGTTGTGGATACTGGTTCTGATTGTTGGCATCGCCTATATGGCCCATCGCCGCATCGCCCCCCTGACGATCATTGCCGTGGTCGCGGTGTATTTACTGGCCATGGGGGTTATCGGCCATGTACCTGGCGGGTTGCTGGCAATCCTCTGGCTGCTGCTGGCCGCGCCCACGGCCCTGCTGCTGTTGCCCGAACTTCGTCGCAAAATCTTTACCGCCCCCCTGTTCAATTGGTTCCAGAAGACCCTGCCGCCGATGTCGCAAACCGAACGCGATGCCATCGATGCCGGCACCGTGTGGTGGGACGGCCAGTTGTTTAGCGGCCGCCCCGACTGGAACCAGCTGCTGGCCTACCCCAAGGCCCGGCTGACCGAAGAGGAACAGGCATTTATTGACGGCCCCACCGAAGAGTTGTGCGCAATGGTCAGCGACTGGGAAATCGGCCAGGCCATGGACTTGCCACCGCAGGCCTGGGCGCACATCAAGGAGCATGGCTTCTTCGCCCTGATCATCCCCAAAGCCTACGGCGGTAAAGGGTTCTCGGCCTACGCCCATTCCCAGGTCGCCATGAAACTGGCCACCCGCAGTGGCGATCTGGCTTCCACCGTAATGGTGCCCAATTCCCTGGGCCCCGCTGAACTGCTGCTGCATTACGGCACCGATGAACAACGCGACCACTATCTGCCACGCCTGGCCCGTGGTGATGACATCCCCTGCTTTGCCCTGACCGGGCCCCTGGCAGGCTCAGATGCCGGGGCAATGCCCGACACCGGGATCATTTGCAAAGGCCAATGGCAAGGTGAGGAAGTTATCGGCCTGCGCCTGAACTGGGAGAAACGCTATATCACTCTTGGCCCCGTCGCCACGCTGCTGGGCCTGGCGTTCAAGGCCCATGACCCGGACCATCTGCTGGGCGACAAAGAGGACCTGGGCATCAGCCTGGCATTGATCCCTACCGACACCCCCGGCGTCGAGATCGGCCGTCGCCATCTCCCCCTGGGCGCAGCCTTCATGAACGGCCCGAACTCGGGCAAAGATGTGTTTATCCCGCTCGACTACCTGATCGGCGGCCAGGAAATGCTCGGCAAAGGCTGGATGATGCTGATGAATTGCCTGTCGGTGGGACGGTCGATTTCGTTGCCGGCAGTGGGCACCGGCGCGGCCAAGTTCACCAGCCTGGTGACCGGCCAATATGCTCAGGTACGCGAACAGTTCAATGTGCCACTGGCCGCCTTCGAGGGCATTCAGGAGGCGCTGGCGCGTATCGGCGGCAATGCCTGGCTGATGGACAGCGCCCGCATGCTGACCGCCAACGCGGTGGATCTGGGGGAAAAACCCTCGGTTCTTTCGGCCATTCTCAAGTACCACCTTACCGAACGCGGCCGCGAGTGCATCAGCCATGCGATGGACGTGCACGGTGGCAAAGGCATCATCATGGGCCCCAACAACTACCTGGGGCGTAACTGGCAAGGGGCTCCGATCTTCATCACTGTAGAGGGCGCCAATATCCTCTCGCGCAACCTGATGATCTTCGGTCAGGGCGCCATCCGTTGCCATCCCTTTGTGCTGAAGGAAATGGCCTTGGCCGGGCGGGAAGATAAAGATCAAGCCATGCTGGAGTTTGACGCCCTGCTGCTCAAACACATTGGTTTTGCCATCAGCAACGCTTCCAGCACGCTGGTGTTGAACCTGGGCATTGGCCGTTTCGAAGCTGCGCCCGGCAACCCGTTGAGCCAGGGTTACTTCCGCGCGCTCAACCGTCAGGCGGCGGCGTTTGCCCTGCTCGCGGACCTGAGCATGATGCTGCTGGGCGGTGAGCTCAAACGCCGCGAGCGCTTGTCTGCGCGCCTGGGCGATGTGCTGAGCCATTTGTATCTGGCGTCGGCCGCCCTCAAGCGTTATCACGACCTCGACTCGCCGCAATACCTTGATCCGCTGTTCAAATGGGCTATGGAAGAAAGCCTGGGCCACGCTGAGCGCGCACTGGATGAACTGTTGAAAAACTTCCCGAGCCGAACGCTGGGCTTTTTGTTGCGCGGCGTGGTATTTCCGTTTGGGCGCCGGCATACCGGTCCGTCGGACGCACTGGATGCCGAGGTCGCTGCAGTGTTGGGCCGCGCCAAAGGGGATCCGGCACTTGAAGCCGTGCTCGCTGGCTGCTACCGCCCGCAATCGCCGGATGACGCTGTGGGCGCCCTGCAACATGCCAGCAACCTGCTGAGCGAAGCGCGCCCCCTGCACAAAAAACTCCACGAAGCGCTGAAAAGTGGCCAGGTAAAACCCGCTGCAGGAGAACCGTCCATCGATGCCGCGCTGCAAGCCGGGGTACTGCAACCGGCCGAAGCTGAAACCTTGCGCACCGCCGAAGCCGCACGACGCAAGGTCATCGACGTGGATGACTTCAGCAAGGAAGAACTCAGCCACACAGAAGGAAAGATTCGATAACAGGACAGCGAGCGCGATGAGCTTTATACTCTCGCGCCCGTTTTACCCTAGAGGACACCCGCAATGGCCACCAACGATCTGAACCACAACCTTGTCCTGCTCGACATTCTGCGCAGCATCCTGGTTGCTGTCGGTGACGCTGAGCAGATCCCCGAGGAAAGCCACGCGCTGTTCCTGGAGCGTTTTGACGACATGCGCAGCTCGTTGCCGGTTGACCCGATCAACAGCCAGTACCTGGGCCAGGACATCATGTGCCAGGTAATCGAGCGCTATCCGCAGATCGCCCACCTGGTCCCGCGCGACCTGCTGTGGTACTTCGGCGGCGCCTGCTTCAACTTCCTGTCGGATGAAGAGCTGGACATGTATCAGGCCCTGGAAGAGCGCCGCCACGAAGCCGAACTGAACGATGAGCCGTTTGACTGGAATCAGGAAAAACAACTGATGGCGCTGCCCACGACACAAGACAGCCCGCAGCACTGATCGCAGTCCGACCCAAAAGCCCGCCCGGTTTTGCCTGGCGGGCTTTTTTTGAAGAAGCAAAAGCTCTGTAGCCGTTCCAACGGCTGCGTTCGGCGGCGCAGCCCTCGGCAGCTGCTACGGATTACGCCACATCTCCAGCGTCGGTTCCTGCGCCATCCGCTCCACCAGAAAGTCGATAAACACTCGCAGCTTGGGCGGCAAATACCGGGTGGGCGTTTGTAGCAACCACACGCCGCCGTGGTAGGAAGCAATAAAATTCCACTCGGGCAGCACCTGCACCACCACCCCCTCCTCCAGCGCCTGGCGTGCCGTAAAGTACGGCAAGCTGCCGATCCCGATATGCTGCAACACCGCATCCAGGCGCACGCCCGTATGATTGGCCGCATAACGTCCGCGCACCCCCACCGTTACCGACCTGCCACCCTGCCTGAATTTCCAGCGCGCATCAGCCGGGGTTTCCCCCAGGTAAATGCAACTATGGTCACGCAAGTCCTCAGGCTGCTGCGGTACCCCGTGCCCGGCCAGATACTGCGGTGTGGCGCAGAGTAAATGCTCGATCGGGAACAGTTGGCGCCCCACCAGCCCCGGTGGCGGCTGGTCGGTAATGCGAATGCTCAAGTCAATGTTGTCATCGATCAAATCGACATAACGATCCTCGAGGATCAATTGCACATCAACCTTGGGGTAACGGCGCAGAAACTCGGGCATATGGGGATGTATCACATACCGCCCCACGGCCTTGGGCACGCTCAGGCGAATGAGCCCCTCGGCCTCCCGGGTAAAACGCCCGCTCAGGTCCATCACCGCCTGAGCCGAACAGGCCATTTCATCGCAACGTTTGAAAACCTCTTCACCTGCATCGGTCAGGCCGAGCTTGCGGGTTGTGCGTTGCAGTAAGCGAATGGCCAGGGCTTTTTCCAGTCGGGCAACACTGCGACTGACCGCCGAAGGCGATGTGCCAAGCTGACGAGCGGCTTCAGAGAAGCTGCCTGCCTCGACCACTTTCACAAACACGACCATTTCAGCCAGTAATGACAACGGGAGATTTATGCTCACAGCGCACAGGTCCATTGAAAATTTGATGGATTATCACACTCCTGGCTCCCCCCTATACTAAAAACGAAACCCGCTCAGGAACACCTCCATGACCCAACGCCTGTTTTTCAATGACGACGCCGTGAGCTGCGAGGTCGAAGTCATCCACTGCGCGCCCCAAGAAGACGGGTTTGCCGTCATCCTCTGCGCCACCCCCTTTCATCCCCAGGGCGGCGGGCAACCCAGCGACACGGGCTGGATCGGCGACAGCCAGGTCATCAAGGTTGTGCAGGGACAGGATGCTATCGTGCACCACGTCAGCGTGCCCGTACCGACAGGCCGGGCACAGGCTCAGGTCGACGAAACCCGCCGTCGGTTGCATGCCCGCCTGCATTCGGCCGGGCATTTGATTGGTGTATGCGGCGAGCAACTGGGCTGGGTACCCACCAAAGCCCATCACTGGCCAGGCGAATGCCGGGTAAGCTTTGTAGCCGGCGACAATCCGCAACCCCTTGAGGCCGACGCCGTACAGCACACCCTGGCACAATGGATCGCTGCCGACCTGCAAAGGCATACCTGCCTGGACTCGGAGCAGCGCGCCATCCGTTTTGGCGAGCTGCCGGGCTATCCATGTGGCGGCACCCATGTGCAATCCCTGGCTGAACTGGGCACCGTCAACGTGTTGTCCGTAAGTCAGAAAAAGGGCGTGCTCTCAGTACGCTACGCTCTGGCCTGACGCAATCAAGGAAGGGATAAAAAAAGCCGCTGCGCCATGGCCCGATCCAGTTTGGCGCGATACACCGCGATATAGTCATGGGAACTCTGTGCCCGGGCGTACAACGCCTGTTCACTCAGGGTGCGCTGTTGGGCCGTTTTCAAGTGGGCCACGTCAAAGTCGGCGGCGAGTGTGTCCATTGCCTTGTAATGAAAATGTGCAAACCACAACTCATTACCCTCCAAAGTGCTAATGGCGTATTCCTCAAGATAATCCTTGCGCTGGCCTTTGGACAAAAACCGCCGCCTCCCCACGCGGGTAATGTTTACCTCGCCCTGGGCCTTTAAATACTCGACGTTGGCACCCGTTGGCGGCAGCCGCTTGATAATGCTGATGCGCAGGCTTCGGCCCTCGGCGCGCAACCTGCCGGCCGCCGCCTTCAGGTCGGTAATTAATGCCAAAGCGCCAGCTCTGCGCTCTTGAGTCAGGGGCTCAACCTCAGGGCTGGATGTGAGCACAATCCGCTCCATCTTCTGCGCCACCTCGTCGAGTGAGCTGGCTTTGAAGCTCAGAATTTCTTCTATTTCGATCGGTATTCTGGATGTTGCAGCGCTTGCCCTGTTCTGTGCAATGACTCCCGAAATCCGCTCCAGCAACGTGCGGGCGTCAGCCTGGAGTCGGGATAACGACTTGGCTTGTGAAGCCTGAAGAGTGGGTGGTCTGCTGCTACCGATTTCTTCCCATTCTCCCGCCTCTGTTTTGCGATAGGAGCGGATATTCATTTGATCGATGCCCTCAGTCACATCGACGATTTCATCTTCAGACTCCGAGGACGGAGGACGACGCTGCCCTACCAGCGTCAGGTTTTTTGTGGTCTTGATTACTTGCTGAGTCCCGCGGGACGATCCTGCCCCGGCTCCTGGCTCATTGATCAGGCGACTGGGGCCTGGCCGGGGCTCTTCTGCTTCAGAAGAGGAGCTTTCGGACTCACGGATAACATTCTGCATCTGGGCTTCTGCAAACGTTCTCAGGCTGCTTAGAACCTCAATAATGTCGGGCAGATATTCATTACGGAAATGCTCGGAGCCAAGACTGACAAGGTTCTGGCAAACGCCTTCCGCTGCGTCGTATTTTTCGATGGTCTTATCGAAGAAATCGAGATGCTCTCCGGGATACTTCGTCTCTTCACGGCGCAAGCTTAATTGCGACCAGGCGGTATCAATCAATGTTCCTTGCCCGAACAGATCAAATGCATATTGCTCTTCAGGTATGAGGTTGACCGCATCACGGCGGATCACCAGTTCGCACAGGGTTTCCAGGTAGGCGGCGGACCAGTGGCGGTCGAAATAATCCCGATTGGGTTGATTGATTATCTCTTCCAGTGCGCTGTATCTGGGCAACGGCCTGGTTCTGACCTCATCAAGGGCATCGCACTCGCGCAGCGAGTTTTTATATAACCGCGCCTCTAGCCGTTCGGCCTGTTTCAAGTTGGTAATCCAGCGCTCATAGGGAGCACTCGAGCCATTGTTTATCTCTGCCAGAACCTCCAGCAGCGAAGCGGTATAAGAGACCCTGGAGTTGGATACCGGCAGTTCACGGAGCGCTTCTTCCAGGTAGTTCTGTAATTTGAACAGCCTCAAGGTCAGCTGTACCCAAGTCTCCTGTGTTCTGGCCTCAAAGCCCTCCAGGGGGATAATTTGGTTCGACCTGGTTTTGACGTTGATCATGTCCAGCACACCCGCGCGCCACGCTTCCAGCTCAGCTTCGTAGCGATCAACAAACGTCGCTCGCCGATCGGGAAATTTAGTCAGCAACTCTTCAGTCAGTTTCAGCACTCGGTCGCGCCTCAGAAGCTCTTCGTCCAGGCGTTCGGCCTCTTGCTGCAACGCGGCCACTTTCTGGGTCTTTTTCTCGCGCAATGCCTGAATGGTTTTTTTGGGACCGCCGCCGCGCAATCCCAAACGCAGATCGAGTTGCCACTGCCCGGCCTCATCCCTTCTCAGGCGCGGGCCAAATCTTTCAGGCTGCCTGTCGTCCTGGATCACCAGCCCATCCGCGTCACGGCCAACGCGATAGGTTTTGGCACCGATCTGCACATATGACTTGCCCTCATGGTTGATAACACCTTTTAAGGGGCCTACTTCGATGCGCGTGCCCTGGCTCAAGTCCAGATCCAGCACAAAAGTGTCCAGGCTTGCCTGCTGCAGCTCTGTCAAACGGGGCTGAGCACTGAACCATGAGAAGTCCAGGGACGAATACTGGCTGGCAGCACGGGGTTCAATATCGGGCTGTTTCTTTTGCGCGATAACGCTAGCGGACACTGGCTCAACCGCCGGGAGGGCCTCAGGTTTATAGATCGTAAACAACGGTTCATCGACAGGGGCACTCAAGCGTAACCGGGCATTGGCTTTTGCCTTGAATCTCAGACCTTCGTGCAGAAGTGCCAGGCTGATATTGAATAAAAGATCGATAACCGTTTGTTGCCCCGCCTCTTTATCGCCATCAATTCGCGCCTGCAAACCGCTATCAAGGCTCAACAGGGTCTGAAAAAGCCAGGCGGCTTTCTGCAAGGGCCCACTGAGGAAAAACGTCAACCCGTTAAACAGGCTCCAGCCATAGTGCTTGAGCAGCATCCAGCGACGCTCAGAGGTCGACACCGTCTGGTTGTCCGCCATGCTCATCAACGCACTGACGTTGGCGTCAAACATCGCCCCGTAGTAGTTGCCCACCAAGCTACGCGTACTCAAGGTCGCCGGGCGACGTGGCAACAGGGCCAAAAAACCCTCCAGCAGTACATTCTCCAGATGCGGTCGCGCAAAACCGCCGTCGGCGTAATAACCACGGGCGTCATCGTCCAGCCAGGTCAATATGCTTTCTTGCAGCTCACCCGGATGCTTGATGGCGTCAAACAATGCGGGCCAGCTGGCATACTCCAACAAGGGTTCAGGGGCAAAAGGCCGGTACAGGATAAAGGGCCCTGTCTGGATATTCAGCGAGCCGAAGACAAACATGTTCGCCGCCGTATCAACTCTGGCCCCTTCATAGGCGTAAAAGCCCAGGGGCCGCACGCACACATAGTCATGGCTGACCGACCGTTGCGCGTCGTGGCGCATGACCTGGGTGACCACATGCAAGCCCTGCGGGGTAAAACCGGCTTGCCCCCTGATTTTTTCTCCAGGGCCAACAGCGGCAATTGAATTCTCAGTTGGGCCGCATATAACGCCTCGCGCTGCATGACTTGCTTGTCGTCGTCCACCAGGTAACCCTTGAGTAGCGCGATATAGCCCACTCCCACATCCAGCTCATCCACAAGGCTTTTCACGTAGCCACTGGTCAACCAGTCAGGTACTGGGGCGCCTGTGCGATCCTTGACCGCGATCAGGCCGACTGGCCAGCCGCCTCTGTAGCCAAGGACAAACTCGACAAAAGACAGCACATCGTCGCTGAAAACAGGCAGCTGCAAGTTTTCGACCCCCACGTCATGTATCTCAATGTGCGAGATATCGAGGCCTGACCGCGGATGATCGCGCTCGATGCGTTGCCTGATCATTTTCTCGGCGTACACCGGCAATGCATCAATACCGTCCAGAAAGGTGCGGCCCCGGGTCTGGCGCTGCCAGATCACTTCTGCGCTCATCAACCTGCTGTAGTCCAATTGATCCACGGAGCTGGCCTGCTTGAGCCACTCGGGCAATACGGAGATCACATTCTCCAGGTGCGGGCGTTCCTGCTCGCTGAAAAACGGGAACATCGCAGCCGCTTCGTCCAGCACCTGCTCCAGTCGCCCGACGCTCCATTTGCCTGCCTGAGCGGCTTGCCCCACACGCACCATGTTGCGCAACTGCTGGTCGAGCAAGGTGCGGGCCAGGCCGGTGATAAAGTCCCCCTCGGGCTCATGCAGACTCCAGCTCAACAACCGAACGGGGGCAACCTGCAACACACGAGTCAGCATGCAGGTAGCGAACGCCTGTACCGAGCTGAAGGACTCAACCCCGTGCTCCAGTGAATAACCGAGCACAATCAGGTGATCGGGCATTTGCCGGGTGATCAGCACCACACCCGGCAGTTGAAAGCGCCGCCGAACGTTGTTCTCTGTACCGTCGATATTGACCAGATAGGCGTGCACCGGGGTTTCGAGGGTTCCTCTGGCCCGATTGTCCCTGTCAGGGAAGGATGCAACCACCGCCAGCACGACTGCCTGATCGGCAGGCAAGGCAGGCACGCGGTTTTGCATCAGGGCGGCACCCCCCAGGGCCATCCGTAACACTTCGCTCAACCATTGAAGCGGGGCCAATGAGCCGTTTTGCCTGTCACTCCAGAATTCGGCCAGCGCCTGTTGATAGGCCGCAATCAATAACCCCGAATGGTCGTTGATGATGCTTTGCAGCTCCGCCATGTTCACCGCCAATGGATGCGCAGACAGTTCGTTTTTATCGACGCTCAGGCGGTGAACCCCCTGGATAAGCACCACCGGCGTTGAGTCGATAAAGCACTGAATCATCACATCCGCAACGGCCATGAAACGATAGCGCCTGGGCATGCCCGGTGAGTTCTCATGGCTCAATGGTTCAGCGATAGCGAGCTGCGTAAAATCCACGTTCAGGGCCGGGTATTTATCCTGTAGCGCTTGCTTGAACCAGCTGGCAACGACACCTTGAAACGTCGGGCGCAGGGCAAAACTGTGACCCGCAAAGCTACTCAGGGCCGAGTAGCGGATCATGGCATCAGGGGTGGTCGAAAGTGTTTTCATGACAGTTCATCGCGTTGAATTAGACGAGGGTTACGCCCGCGAGAGGCAGAACCGGATCGGCTGATTAAACGCAATGAATCCGCATTACAGGCGGTATCTGGATATGTACAGAATCAGGCACTGGTGCGCCGGCGCTGGACGAAACGACCGACGTAGTCATCTGCCGGAGCCTGCAGAATCTCTTGCGGGCTGCCGACCTGGATCAACTGCCCGTCCTTGAGTACGGCAATACGATTGCCAATGCGCAACGCTTCGTCCAGGTCATGGGTGATAAACACGATGGTTTTTTGCAAAGTGCGCTGCAATTCCAGCAACTGATCTTGCATCTCTGCACGGATCAAAGGATCCAGGGCACTGAAAGCTTCGTCCATCAGGATGATGTCGGTGTCGGTGGCCAATGCCCGTGCCAGGCCGACGCGCTGACGCATGCCGCCCGACAGTTGATGAATGAACACCTGCTCGTAACCTTGCAGGCCGACCACGGAAATCCAGTGGAGGGCCCGCTGCTGGCATTGCGCAACACTCTCGCCCCGGACTTTCAGGCCATAGGCGACGTTATCCAGTACGTTGCGGTGAGGCAGCAGGCCAAAATTCTGAAACACCATGCTGATCTTGTGCCGACGAAAATGGCGCAAGGCAGGCATGTCGTAATCCAGGATGTCTTCTCCGTCGACCAGGATCTGACCACTGCTGGGGTCGATCAGCCGATTGAGATGACGCACCAGCGTGGACTTGCCTGACCCGGACAAGCCCATGATGACGAAAACCTCTCCCGCCCTGATCGATAGCGAAATGTCATTGATGCCCACCACACAGCCTGTTTCGGCCAGCACTTGGTCTTTACTCTTGCCCGCGCGGATCATCGCCAGCACGGCTTTTTCGCGATTGCCGAACACCTTGTAAACGTTGCGTATTTCTATTTTGTTGACGGTCATTTCTGATCCCCATGCCGAGGTCGGCCATAAGCCTGGGTAATGCGGTCGATGACCACCGCCAGAATCACGATAGCCAGCCCGGCTTCCAGCCCTTTACCGACGTTGAGGGTCTGAATGCCTACCAGCACGTCTTCGCCAAGACCGCGTGCACCGATCATCGAGGCAATCACCACCATCGACAGGGCCATCATGGTGGTCTGGTTGATACCGGCCATGATGCTGGGCATGGCCAGCGGCAATTGCACACCGAACAACTGTTGCATCGGCGTGGCACCAAAGGCATTGATCGCCTCCATCACCTCGCGGTCGACCTGGCGCAGGCCCAGATCGGTCAGACGGATCAGCGGTGGTACGGCATAAATCACAGTGGCAAAAATCGCTGGCACCTTGCCCAGGCCAAACAGCATCAGCACCGGGATCAGGTACACGAAGCTGGGCATGGTTTGCATGATATCCAGCAGCGGCATCAGCACCGAACGCAGACGGTTGCTGCGGGCGGCCAGAATCCCCAGCGGGATGCCCAGCAGCACAGCAATCACTGTGGCCACCAGCATCAGCGCCAGGGTCTGCATCAGCTTGTCCCACAGGCCAACAGCACCTACCAGGAACAACAGGCCGACAATCAGCAAGGTGCTGAAAATTTTGCGCGTGGCATGCCAGGCAATGGCGCCGACGATGATCAGCATCAGCCACCACGGGGTCAGGCGCAGCAGGTTTTCGAGGTGGATGATGGCCCACAGCAGCGTGTCGGAGATGTGCCGAAACACATCGCCGTAGTTGCTCACCAGCGCATCAACGCCATCATTGACCCATCCTGCGATGGAAAACGTCAGATTTTCAGGAAACATGCGGTGCTCTTGTTCAAGGAATTAATTCGCTTTAAGCGCCGCATCGACCTTGGCCGCCGCTTCAGGAGTAACCCAGGCATGCCAGATCTGCGGTTGCTCGCGCAAAAAGGCCTGCGCCGCCTTACTCGGTTCGGTGCGTTTTTCGCTCATTTGCGCCAGGGTTGTGTTCAGCAGATCGATCGGGAAATCGACCTTCTGGTAGAACTCGACCAGTTGCGGGTATTGCTTGCTGAACGGGGTCGACACGCCGATCGCCAGTTTCGCCGGCAAGGAGCGGGTGCCCTTGGGGTTGGGATTGTTGGCGTCGGCCAGGGTTTTCCAGGCTTCGGCATCGAAGGCAGGCTCTTCGAGTTTTATCAGTTTGTAGCGGCCAATCAGCGGGGTTGGAGACCAGTAGTAAAACAACACCGGTTTGCCACGCTTGATCGATGAGCTGACCTCGGCATCCAGCGCCGCGCCGGAGCCTGTACGAAAGTTCACGAAGTCCTTGTCCAGCCCGTAGGCCTTGAGCTTTTGGCTGTTGACGATTTCAGAGGTCCAGCCGGTAGGGCTATTTAGAAAGCGACCGCGAGAAGGGTCTTCCTGATCGCGGAAAACATCTTTGTAGCGTGCCAGATCGTTGACCGACTTCAAGTCCGGGGCCAGTGCCTTGATGCCTTTTTCAGGGTCGCCCTTGATCACATACTCCGGCACCCACCAGCCCTCGCTGGCGTTCTTGACGATATCGCCCAGCCCCAGCACCTTGCCCTCGGCTTCGGCCTTGATCCACACCGGGCTGCGCCCTGCCCACTCTTCACCAATCACTTGAATATCGTTTTTGGCCAGTGCTGCTTCCAGACTGACTGTGCTGCCGGGCAATGTGTCCGTCGCCACGTCGTAGCCTTTCTCTGTAATCAGGCGCAGCACTTCGGTAATCAGGCTGCCGCTTT
Organism: Pseudomonas sp. FSL R10-0056; assembly: GCF_009600105.1. Lineage (NCBI taxonomy): Bacteria > Pseudomonadati > Pseudomonadota > Gammaproteobacteria > Pseudomonadales > Pseudomonadaceae > Pseudomonas > Pseudomonas sp. FSL R10-0056. The sequence continues at coordinate 38,844 of NZ_WIWL01000248.1, read as the reverse complement.
CCCAGGTGATATCACCAAAGTGAACCGGTGCCTTCTGCTCGGCCAGCACCGGTTGGGTGATCAATGCACAGGCCAGCAGCGGACCACCGAGCCATTTTTTCAAGTTATTCATGCGGATTCTCTTGTTATGGAGGGGCGGTAGGTGGGTTGCGCGGTGGCGTGCATGGCGCAACGCTTGAGGGCGCGAACCATGTAGTCACTCACGCTGCGCCGGGATATGCCCAGCTGTTGTGCGATTTCGGGATACGTCAGGCCATTGACCCGTGATAGAACGAAGGTTTCCCTTACCTTGTCGGGCAAACCATCGAGCCGGGCATCAATCATCTGCAAGGCTTGAATTGCCTGGGCCAGGGTCTCTGGCGAGGGGAAATGAAGGGGTTCTTGTTGTTGCACGCTCATCAGATAGGCCCGTTCCACATCCCGGCGACGCCACAGTTGAAAGATCAGACGCCGGGCGATAGTCGTCAACAACGCACGCGGCTCGCGGATGACCAGCCCCTGCGGTGCGCTTAAAAGCTGGGCAAACGTATCGGCCGCGATGTCTTCAGCGTAGCTGCTGGAATCGAGGTAACGGCACAAACGTGCATGCAGCCACAAATAGTGGGTGCGATAAAGCTGGCTCACATGGTCGCGGTGAGCGATGTCGGCGCCGGACATAGGGGCTCCAGGAATTAAACAGAACGGTATGTCCGGTGATCCGGTGCGGCGATCCTAGCAAATGGTTTTATGCAATTTAAATACTAAAAAAACATTTGTTTATTCGTTTCAGCTATTAAGTATGGCTCCACTACTGCAACACGTCATACCCGAACTCAGCCGCTTCCTGCCGATAATCGAGAACCATCTGATAATCCGCTTCACTGGCTGGTAAAACTTCCCGCAGCCCCAAGGTTAGAGCTACTTCGGGTAATTGCTCCAAGGCCGTATTCATTGCCTGGCGAATCTGCCCTGCGCCGTCACGTCCGGCACTGAGCGCAGTGATGTAAGGCAAGGTCGGGCTGGAGGCCGTACGCGCCACAATCCGCAGCCCGGCAACTTCTGCCGGCGCATAGCGGGCCAGGTAGGCATAGGTCACGCTGTCGATGGCGGCAAGGTCGGCACAACCTTCGCGCACCCAGCGCAGGCTTTGCCGGTGCGCGCCGCTGACGGCCACGGAGGCAAAAAAGCGCCCACCGCGCTGCAGGGGCGCAAGGCGATGGCGCAATAGATTCATGCCGCTGTTGGAGTGCTGATCATTGATCACCCCGCGGCTGCCCGCGAAAGCGCCCAGATCGCGGCGCGGATCTGCATCACGGCTGACAATCACACTGCAATGCTCCCCCCCATGGCTGTCGGGCCATTCGTAATGCGGGCGACCGACCAATTGCACCTGACCGCGCAACTGGGTCAACAGCGGATAACCACAGGTCTGGCTCAGCAACAACTCGGGGGCCCTGAACAACTCCAGCAGGCCAAGGCCCCGGGCATCGCCACGGGTATGCTGCAAAAGCTCGAGAACACGGGTCAACCAGCGTTCATTGGCTTCGCTGACCTGCTGGGGGGCTACATACATTGCCAATTCGGCATAACGGCCAGACATGGAAGGCACCTTGTGAAATTAACTGAACGGATGCTGCGGGCTATCAATCGCCTGCACCGCGTGACGGCGAATCAGTTCACCGTAGCCTTGCACCAGAAAACCGCCGCTGCGCTGCTGCCACTGCTCTCGTCGCGCACGGTAGACCCTGGGCATGTAAAACCACGGCAAACCCGGTAAATCATGGTGCACCAGATGCAAGTTGAGGTTCAGGAACAGCCAGGTCCAGGGCCAACCGGCTTCATTGAGTACCGTTCGCTGTTCCGGCCGGACTGCGGGACGGTGCTCATAAAAGGAACGAACCATGCCCACTGACAAAACCGGCACGGTAACCAGAAATACATACTGCCAAACAGCCAGTTCGCTGCAGTACGCGATAAAGGCAAACATCAGCATCGTGAAAAAACCGTGGGTCAGCCACATGCACCAGGCTTTCCGCTCGCCGCTGCGCAGGCGATGCAACTCCTCCCTGGCCATGCCAAACAATGCCAGGGGCGGGCCCAGCAGCAGGCGTCCGGGCACCGTTTTGTTCAGCCAGAGCAAACCACGCAGCAGACTGGAACTGCCCTGCCAGTGAGCCTGGCTTAAATAGCGGCTTTCGGGGTCAATGCCGGGCAAGGTCAGGTCATGATCGCGGTGATGCTGCAAATGGCTGTCGCGATAGAGGGTATAGGGGTACCACAGCGCAAAAGGTGCGTAGCCCAGCACCTTGTTAAGGTTGCTGGAACCTGTGGGGTGGCCGTGCAGCAGTTCGTGCTGCACCGACATCCACAGCACCACCACCGGGATCAGCAGCACAATCGTCCAGCCAGCGCCAAGCACCGGGCTGCCCAGCAGCAACGCAAACCAGGCGGTGGGAACGGCAAGCAGCAATAACCAGGTAGGCCACTGGGTTCGACCGGTGAAGGTACGGGACAAGGCCTGGATGTCCCGTTGTTGGGCGCTATCGAAATAATGCGACATCTGATGAACTCAAAACAGGTTTGAATCCTTGTTGCGCCAGTCGCAGTTTTCTTGCAGATCGATTGGTTATGAGCTTAGAGGTGTTTGCGTACGGGTCGAAAAGCAAACCCCGGAAACGCAAAAAGCAGCCCGAAGGCTGCTTTCTGTGTGTTTTTTGAAACTGCGTTGCTCCAAAAAACAAAATTTGGAGCGGGAAACGAGACTCGAACTCGCGACCCCGACCTTGGCAAGGTCGTGCTCTACCAACTGAGCTATTCCCGCAATAATGGCGTCCCCTAGGGGACTCGAACCCCTGTTACCGCCGTGAAAGGGCGGTGTCCTAGGCCACTAGACGAAGGGGACGTTGCCCGAAATGTACACGTACATTTCAGTGCCAGATCACTAACAAACGTTAGTCTCTTGGCTTTCACTCAACTTCGCCCGAAAGCAAAGTTGCTTAAAAATGGAGCGGGAAACGAGACTCGAACTCGCGACCCCGACCTTGGCAAGGTCGTGCTCTACCAACTGAGCTATTCCCGCAATAATGGCGTCCCCTAGGGGACTCGAACCCCTGTTACCGCCGTGAAAGGGCGGTGTCCTAGGCCACTAGACGAAGGGGACGTTGCCCGAAATGCACACGTACATTTCAGTGCCAGATCACTAACAAACGTTAGTCTCTTGGCTTTCACTCAACTTCGCCCGAAAGCAAAGCTGCTTAAAAATGGAGCGGGAAACGAGACTCGAACTCGCGACCCCGACCTTGGCAAGGTCGTGCTCTACCAACTGAGCTATTCCCGCAATGGCGTCCCCTAGGGGACTCGAACCCCTGTTACCGCCGTGAAAGGGCGGTGTCCTAGGCCACTAGACGAAGGGGACACACTACAACTTCACTGGTTACATGCGTTTGGCTGTTCGCTTTACGCTGCAATTGGCGCGCATTCTAGGGATGGATTGGAAGGTCGTCAACCCCAATATGAAAATATATTGAAATCAATGACTTCCCCCCTATTAAGGCGTTTTCCTACAGAGTCTCGAGGCAAGCTCTTGGCGCCTATATTCCGGCACCCTACAAGGAGTTATGATTGCCGGACCTCAGTGATGGCAGTTTGCTGCCCAGTCGATCCTCACCCCCGTCCTAGCCAGGCACTGCGACTTCACCGAGACAGCGCATCTACACCCACAAGAGGTTTTAACGTTGACGCCCACCATGATCGCCCTGCTTGTCGTCGTCGGGATCGCACTGTTGATTGCCATCGTCTACATCAACCATATAGTGGAAAACAACAAACTGGAGAAAGCCCGCCTCAAGGTCGAGCTTAACGACCGCATCCGTCGTTGCAGCGAGGTCAACGAGACCTTCCCCGGCCAGTTGATGTCTCCCGCCCTCAAACTGCTGCTTACCCGCCTTGAGCTCAATGCGACACAGCGCCTGTTGCTCCTGGATAAATCCAGCGCGGCATTAAAGGCACAAGTGACCGAGCTCGGCGGCCTGATTGCCAAGGGCGAGTCAATTCCTGTCAACAACCCGCCCAACCCGGTGCTGACCGAAGCCAAAGCCAAGGACGTACGTTTTTTGCTTGAAACACTCCACGGGCAAATCACCCGTGCGGCCAAGGACGGTTTTTTGCCGACCAACGAAGCCAAGCAGTGGCTCACGGAAATTCGCCACTTGCTGGTGGTGTTGCATATCGAGTTCTTCAACAATCTGGGCAAGCTGGCCCTGCAGAAAAATCAGCCCGCACAGGCGCGCCTGGCTTTCGAACGTGCCGTACAGTACTTGCGCAAACAGCCGGTACCCGCCATGTACAACGCCCAGATCAAGGATTTCGAAGCACAACTGGCACGCGCCAACGCACAAGTGCAGAGCGCACTTGAGCCGACCACGGGTGAAGTCAACGAGCTGACTGAAGGTTTGAAGACAGACGAGGCCGATGCCGACTGGAAGAAGAAGTCGATTTACGACTGACAGACACATGCCACCTGTGCAGCTGTCGGAGGAACCAGGGAATGCGATGTAAAGCCCAGGACGGGCCAGAGGGGTAAAACATATAAAGGCAGCCCTTGGGCTGCCTTTATATTTGACGTCAGGCTACCGGATTGATTGGCTTTTCCGGGTACCACACGTCCAACAGCGGGCTAACTTCAACGGTGGTCAGCTCTGGACGCGCTTTGAGCCAGGCTTCAACAGCAGCACGCTGCTCTTCGCTGACCGAACCGCGCTTCTGCAGGCAAACCAGACCGTAGTCGTCGCCGCCAACATAACCCAAGCCGTTAGCTTCCATGGCTTCTGCCAGGAAAGCTGCCAGGAATGCATCGATAGCCTCTTCCGACAGGTCTTCTTTGAAATCCAGGTTCAGCTCAAAACCCAACTCCTGAAATTCATCAACGCACAGTTTTTTGCGCAGACGCTGGGAACGATTAGTAGCCATTGAACAATCCTCTTAAGTAATAACGGGCGGCACTTTAGCAGCTTCGGCCGCCCGGCGCCCGGTTCCGTGTGAACGGTTCATCGTTTTCTATACTTTATCCGCGAAACCCTGTAACAGGTGGATGCACAACCCCGACAACCTTGGGGCATAATGCCAATACTTTTATGACCATTGAGGGAACTTTTCATCATGCCCTCGTATTTCCCCCCCTCGCCTGCAGGGTTTTACTTAATATGATCAAATCTTTACGGCCACTGTTTCTCGCCAGCTTTTTTCTGCCACTGGCCTTCGGCGCCAACGCCGCCCCTGTCAATACCACCCTCACACCAAAAGTTCAGCAAGCGCTCAAGACCAACAAACTGGGCGACGACGCCCTGTCCCTGGTTCTGCTGCCGTTAAGCGGCCCTGGCATTCCCACTGTCTACAACGCCGATGTATCCATGAACCCGGCCTCCACCATGAAACTGGTGACCACCTACGCCGCCCTGGAAATGCTTGGCCCGACCCATCAATGGAAAACCGAGTTCTACACTGATGGCACGCTGAACAATGGCATTTTGCAAGGCAACCTGTACCTCAAGGGCGGCGGCGACCCCAAGCTCAACATGGAAAAACTCTGGCTGTTGATGCGCGATCTGCGCGCCAATGGTGTGCAACAGATCACCGGCGACCTGGTACTCGATCGCAACTTCTTCAATCAGCCGCAACTGCCGGTATTCAACGACGACGGCAATGACAAGAACAAACCGTTCCTGGTCAAGCCCGACTCGCTGATGGTCAACCTCAAGGCCCTGCGTTTCGTGGCGCGCAACGATGGGGGCAAGGTTCTGATTTCGGTCGAACCACCAATTGCCAGCATCAAGATCGACAACCAGGTCAAGGCCGTCAACACCAAACAATGCACCGGCGACGTGCGCTACAACCCGGTACCGCAAGCCGACGGCTCGGTACTGGTCACCGTCAGCGGGCAACTGGCCGATGGCTGCAACTCGCAGACCTATCTGTCCCTGCTGGACCACGCGACCTACACTGCTGGCGCCGTACGCGCTATCTGGAAAGAGCTGGGTGGCAGCATTCAAGGCCAGGACCGCCAGGCCAGCGTACCCAAAAATGCCAAGCTGCTGGCACGCGCGTTCTCGCCAGACCTGGCCGAAATCATTCGTGACATCAACAAATACAGCAACAACACCATGGCCCAGCAACTGTTCCTGAGCCTGGGCGCGCAGTTCCGCAACGATGCTGACGGTGACGACGCCAAGGCCGCACAGCGCGTAGTACGCCAATGGCTGGCGAAAAAAGGCATTACCGCACCCCATTTGATCATGGAGAACGGTTCCGGCCTGTCCCGTGCAGAGCGCGTCAGCGCGCGGGAAATGGCGCAAATGCTACAGGCTGCCTGGAAAAGCCCCTACGCTGCCGAGTTCATCAGTTCCATGCCCATTGCCGGCAAAGACGGCACCATGCGCAAGCGCCTGAAAACCACGGCCATGAACGGCCAGGCCCATATCAAGACCGGCACCCTGAACACCGTGCGGGCCATTTCCGGCTTTAGTCGCGACAGCAACGGCAATACCTGGGCAGTGGTGGCCATCCTTAACGACCCTCGTCCGTGGGGCGCTTCGGCGATTCTGGATCAGGTTCTGCTCGACCTGTATCGTCAGCCGCAAATCCCGAATAGCGCGGTATCCATCGCGCAGTAAGGCGTTGCCCGGGCAATAAAAAACGCCCCTGATCGTGCGATCAGGGGCGTTTTTCATTGTGGGAGCGAGCCTGCTCGCGAAGCAGGCGACCCGCTCAGGCGCAAAACTGCGGTGATGCCATCGCGAGCAGGCTCGCTCCCACTACAGGCCCACCCCTGCAAGAAGCAGGCAGGCCAGTACTCAGCCGCTATTACCGGGCCATGATTTTCCAGGCACGGTGGATTTTGCTGTTGCGGGCAAAGTCCGGATCGATGGTGCTGGCAGTGATTTCTTCGACCGCGTAACGCGCTTCCAGATTTTCATCGAGGATGAATTTGCGGAAGTTGTTGGAGAAATACAGCACGCCACCCGGCGCCAGACGGGCCATGGCCAGATCCAGCAATTGCACGTGGTCGCGCTGCACATCGAAGATGCCTTCCATGCGCTTGGAGTTGGAGAAGGTCGGCGGATCGATAAAGATCAGGTCGTACTCTTCACGACAGGCATCCAGCCACACCATCACATCGCTCTGCTCCAGACGGTTCTTGTCCGAAAAACCGTTCAGGGACAGGTTGCGACGCGCCCAGTCCAGATAGGTTTTCGACAGGTCAACGCTGGTGGTGCTGCGCGCGCCGCCCTTGGCTGCGTGTACGCTGGCAGTTGCGGTGTAGCAATACAGGTTGAGGAAGCGTTTGCCGGCAGCCTCTTTCTGGATACGCATGCGCATCGGGCGATGGTCCAGGAACAGACCGGTATCCAGGTAGTCCGTAAGGTTGACCAGCAGCTTCACACCGCCTTCGCTGACCTCGGTGAACTTGCCCTGGGCACTTTGACGCTCGTACTGCTTGGTACCGCTCTGGCGCTCGCGACGCTTGACGATTACCCGGCTCTTGTCGATGTTCAACGCCTGCGGGATGGCCGCCAATGCATCGAACATGCGTTCCGAGGCTTTTACCGGATCAATGGATTTCGGTGCCACGTATTCCTGGACGTGAACCCAGTCGTGGTATAGATCGATCGCCATCGCATATTCAGGCATGTCGGCATCGTAGACACGGTAGCAGTCGATACCTTCGCGCTTGACCCACTTGCCCAGCGCCTTGAGGTTCTTTTGCAGTCGGTTGGCAAACATCTGCCCGCCTTCGCTCAAGCGCGGCTGCTCGATCACCACCGGAGCCGGTTTGATCGGGTTACCGTTCTTGTTGAACTTCTCGTACTTGGTTGGCGCTTCGATGTTGGAAGGCAGATCGGACTCAGCCTGTTCGCGCTCAGCCTGACGCTGCTCGGGGGTACGGCGCTCGCCGGTAACGAACTGATCCGGCACCACCTTGATCAACAACAGCTTGCACGGCAAGGCGCCGTTCCAGAACGAATACTGCTTGTGGCTACGGATGCCCATACGCTTGCCCAGATCCGGAGCACCGGTAAACACCGCGGCCTCCCAGTTCAAGCAGGCCTGGCGCAGACGCTCGCCGAGGTTCTGGTAGAGATAAAGCAAGCTCGCCTCATCACCCAGACGCTCGCCGTACGGCGGGTTGCAGATTACCAGGCCTTTCTGGTTCTGGTCCGGGCGCGGCTCGAAGGTCGCCACTTCGCCCTGGTAGATCTTGATCCAGTGGCTCAGGCCCGCGCGCTCGATGTTATTGCGCGCTGGCTGGATCAGGCGCGGATCGGCTTCATAGCCACGAATCCACAGCGGTGGCTTGGCCATGCCGATTTCGGCACGCTCGGTGGCTTCGTCGTGAAGTTTTTTCCAGATGGCCGGTATATGACCCAGCCAGGCATCGAAACCCCAGTGAATACGATTGAGGTTTGGCGCCATATCGGCGGCGATCATCGCGCCTTCGACAAGGAACGTACCTACACCACACATCGGGTCAGCCAGAGCAGCACCTTCGGCGGCCATACGTGGCCAGCCCGCACGGATCAGGATGGCCGCCGCGAGGTTTTCCTTCAGCGGAGCAGCACCCTGCTGCAGGCGGTAGCCGCGCTGGTGCAGGCTGCTGCCTGACAGATCCAGCGACAGAATGGCTTCGCCACGGTCCAGGCGCAGGTGAATGCGCATGTCGGGGCTGATCTTGTCGATGGAAGGACGCTCACCGCTTGGCGTGCGCAGCTTGTCGACGATGGCGTCTTTTACCTTCAACGCACCAAAGTGGGTGTTGTCGATACCCGAGCCGTGACCGCTGAACTCAACGGCCAGGGTGCCATCCGGCACCATATGGTCTTGCCAGTCAACGTCCAGCACACCGTGGTACAGGTCTTCGGCGTCCTTCATCGGGAAGCGCTTGAGTACCAGCAACACACGGTTGGCAAGGCGCGACCACAGGCACAGGCGGTAGGCCGTCTCCATGGTAGCCATGCCTCGAATGGCCGAGGTGTGCTCGCGGGCTTCCTCAAGACCAAGGCCGGTGGCCTCTTCGAGAAGCAGGCCTTCAAGGCCTTTGGGACAGGTAAGGAAGAGTTCGTAACGATCCGACATGGGATTCCTGGGCTATTAGCTATCAGCGAGAAGGCGACGCATCGCCCGCTCCGTTTTCAATCAAGCGCTTTTCTTGAAGAGCGCTCGCGTGGCACGAAACTGTGCCGTTCCACCGAGGCGATCACTCATGCCCGCAGGCATGAACAGTTTAGACGCCGAGGCAGGTCATTCATCTGGAAACAACAGGTCATATACAGACCCTTCGTCGAATAGTCCCCCAGCAAAAGAGGCGGGTATTCGCGACGGGGAATGAAACGCATCCTCTTTGCAAACACTCGGCCTATCAGGCTTTGGTCGTATTCAGTGGTCAAAAAGCGACCTTACTTATGGCCTTAACACCATTATCGTTACGTCCTTATGACAAAACGATCATTCACACGCCTTGGCGCATTGGTTAGAACTCAACTCAGGTTACGGCCGCACAGGCCCTGACAAAATGCTCGCCACGCCGGCAGCGAGCACACCAACGGCAGAACACTCTGCCCCGGCCTCTGGAAGGCCGACGCTAAATAAACAGTCAACAAGTGAGGGCAATACCCTATGAGAAGACTTAAGCGTGATCCGTTGGAAAAAGCGTTCCTTCGCGGATATCAATACGGTGTTAACGGAAAATCCCGCGAGCTTTGCCCTTTTACTCTACCGTCGGTACGCCAAGCCTGGATTAACGGCTGGCGTGAAGGACGCGGCGACAACTGGGACGGTATGACAGGCACTGCGGGCATCCACAGACTCAACGAACTTCACGCCGTCGGCTAACTCCGGGCAAAATCCGACATCACCTCGAAGCTGTACTGACTCAACCTTGCCGCCCTTTCCAGGCGGCGGGCTACGGCCCAAGGGCTCCTTAGGGGAGCCCTTTTTATTACCTGCCAATCAGCGCGCCAAGGCAGATATGGCGTCAACCGACTCGCGAATCAAGGCCGGGCCCTTGTAGATAAAGCCCGAATAAATCTGCACCAGGCTCGCACCCGCAGTGATTTTTTCAGCTGCGTGTTTGCCCTCGGTAATCCCGCCCGCAGCGATGATCGGCATACGACCTGCCAGCTCACCGGCCAGTACTGACACCGTGTGAGTGCTTTTCTCACGAACCGGTGCTCCAGACAGTCCACCCGCCTCGTCGCCATGCTCCATACCTTCAACACCTGTACGACTCAGCGTGGTGTTGGTGGCAATCACTGCGTCCATACCCGTCTCAAGCAGCGCCTGAGCCACAAGCACGGTTTCTTCGTCTGTCATGTCAGGGGCGATCTTGATCGCCAGCGGTACGCGCTTGCCGTGGCGCTGAGTCAGCTCGTTCTGACGCAGCTGCAGGGCCTCGAGCAATTGCTTGAGCGAATCACCGAATTGCAGGCTGCGCAAACCCGGCGTGTTAGGCGAGCTGACGTTTACAGTCACGTAGCTGGCGTGCTCATACACCTTGTCCAGGCAAATCAGGTAATCATCGACCGCTCGCTCAACCGGCGTATCGAAGTTCTTGCCAATGTTGATACCCAGGATACCGCTGTACCTGGCTGCCTGAACCCGTGCAAGCAGGTGATCGACGCCAAGGTTGTTGAACCCCATGCGGTTGATGATCGCTTGCGCTTCAGGCAGTCGGAAAATACGGGGTTTGGGATTGCCCGGCTGAGGTCGCGGCGTCACGGTGCCGATCTCAACGAAGCCAAAACCCAGTTGTGCAAAGCCATCAATGGCCGCACCATTTTTGTCCAGACCTGCGGCCAGGCCGACCGGGTTAGGGAAGTCCAGCCCCATCACCGTCACTGGCAGCCTTGCCGGCGCCTTGCACAACAAACCGTTAAGCCCGAGACGGCCACCTGCGCCGATCAAGTCCAGGGACAGGTCGTGGGAGGTTTCAGGGGAGAGTTTGAAGAGCAACTGGCGGGCCAGGTTATACATGGGCTGATAGGACTCAAAGGGTTGCTTGAAGAGAGCGCGATTATAGCTGCGCGCTTCACTAAATCACAGGCAAAGAAAAACCCGGCCTGAGCCGGGTTTTTCTGAACAGCCTAGCTAAAAATTACTTAGCTTCTGCTTGAACGGTAGCTTCTACGCGACGGTTCAGGGCACGGCCTTCTTCAGTTGCGTTGCTTGCAACTGGGTTGGCTTCGCCGTGGCCAACTGCGTCTACGCGGTTGGCTGCAACACCTTGGTTAACCAGGGCTGCACGAACAGCGTCAGCACGACGCTGCGACAGTTTCTGGTTGTAGGCGTCTGGACCGATGCTGTCAGTGTAACCAGCAACAGTAGTGGTGGTCGCAGGGTACTGCTTCATGAAATCAGCAACGTTGTTGATGTCAGGCATGTACTGCGATTTAACAACCGACTTGTCGAAGTCGAATTTCACGTCAAGTTCAACGCGAACAACTTCAGCGATCGGAGCTTCTGGCTCTGGCTCAACTGGTGCTGGAGCTGGAACTGGAGCAGGAGCGACTTTACCGCCGTTACCGCCGAAGTTCACACCCAGACCAACGGTAGGAGCGTAGTCCCACCTGCCGTTGTCCAGTTTGTAGTCAGCTTCAACGCCAGCACGGGCGAACAGGTTGTCAGTGATGTACCACTTAACACCAGCGCCTGCAGTCAGGAAAGTCGACTTGTCGCGACCGCTGTGGCCGTCAGCCTCAACGTTGGTCATGCTCTTGTGAGCAACACCGCCGGAAACGTATGGACGCAGAGCGTCGCCTACGGTGCCGAAGTGGTACTGAGCGTTCAGACCAAAGTTGTCGCCTTTGATTTTCTGGTGGCCAGTGCCGTCATTCGAACGGGTGTGGTTGGTTTTGTCGTAGGTCAGGTTCAACGAAACGTCGTCGGTCAGGAAGTAACCGATCGATGCGCCTGGGTTGTAACCGTCTTCTACGTGCTTGACGCTGTCGTTGTACTGTTTTTTGTAGAACAGTTCACCCTCGACCGCGCCTTGGCCTTGTGCCAGGGCACCGAACGAAGTTGCGGCTACAAAGGAACCAATGGCAATGCCCAAGGTGTTTTTCAGTTTCATCCGTTAAATCCCCATCTGGTGATTGTAAAGCAGTCCCTCATACCGGGGGACAACTCGGCAGCAAGTCTATCAGACCTTGCCTACACGTAGAGCCATTTGCGCTGAACTAAGTTTCAGCAATGCCTGCAAATTTCTCACGCAATTTATCTAGAGCGCGCTTGTAACGCATCTTTGTCGCACTCAAACCCATATGCATTATGTCCGCGATTTCCTGAAATTCCAGTTCTGCGACAAAACGCAGCACAAGAATCTCACGATCAATCGGATTTACATGCACCAGCCAGCGATCAAGTCCGCCCTTTTCCTCAGGTTTCGGCGCCTTTTCTTCGGACGCTTCCTCGAGGGGGTCAATACTTAATGCGTCCATCAAGCGACGCTTTCGCCGTTCCTTTCGATACTGTGTAATGCACTCGTTGTAGGTGATGCTATACAGCCATGTCTTGAATTTCGACTTGCCTTCAAAATTTTTCAAACCGTACAGCACTTTCAGCATGACTTCCTGACAGACATCATCAGCGTCCCTATCGTTCCCTAAATACCTTGAACAAACGTTGAACAAAGTACGCTGATAGCGCCGCATCAGCTCTTCATAGGCACGTGTCACGTGAAACAACTCATCATGCGAGCGCGCCACCAGCTCCTCATCAGAGAGCTCGCGGGGGTCATAGCGCATGGATAGCGATTGTGCTTTATTCAAAACGAGTTGTGCCAACAGTCAGGTCAATGTCCGCCGCAACCAGTCAATCTTGGCTTTTTTGCGGCGGCGTACATTAGCAGGGTTTGCCGTGTTAGCGGCTGGTTACGTGCTGCTCCAGCAAGATCCGGTTCGAGATGGAGACTAGCTCACCCTCATCGGTCAGCAACGTGGTTTTAACCGTGCCAATTTCTTCGATCTGCCCTTCAACCTCGCCAATCCGCACTTCCTGACCAACCTGATACAGCTCACGCACATAGATCCCGGCCAGTATTTGCCCGGCGATTTCCCGGCTGCCCAGCCCCATTGCCAGTGCAATAGCCAGACCAACGGTAATCAACACAATAACAATCACATGGTTTAGCAGGTCGGTCTTGACCTCCAGCTGGCTGATAGCCACGGAGATGCTGATGATGATGACCAGCCCCTGGGTCACCCTGCCCAGCCCGCCGGCATAATCGAAGCCCACGCTCTCGGCAGCGCCACGCACCAGGCCGTTGAGCACCTGGGCCAGCAACACGCCTGCCAGCAGAACCAGCAGCGCACCAAAGACCTTGGGCAGATACACCGTCAACAGATCCAGCGCGGATGACACACGATCCAGGCCCAGAGACTGCGCTGCAGAAACCAGGAATACCAGCAGCACAAACCAGTAGACGATTTTGCCAATCAGCGTCGAAATGGGCACCTGAATCCCGACCCGGGCCAGAATCTTGGTCAAGCCCGTACCGCCCATCAGGCGATCAAGGCCCAACTTGGCAAGCAGTTTGGACAGCAAGGCGTCGAGCAGTTTGGCAACCACGAAGCCGAGCAGTACTACCACCAACGCGCCGAAGAGGTTGGGAATAAAGTTGGCAATCTTGGTCCACAAGGCAGTCATTGCCGCGACCAGGCTTTGGGTCCAGACATTCAATTCCATGTTCAATCAGCCTTATCAACAGGGCGAGCAGCAGATTTGCGTCGCGAAACGGGCGCAATATGAGCCGAACCGCTATTCAAAGCAATCATCAGTGCTTGCATCCAGCGGCCCAGCAGGCTGAAAAGGTCTCCCGCACCGACCTGTCGGTTGGCGGTTTTCAGCACGCGACCCAGGCACGCATCGTCATCCCGGTTGGACGGCTCGGCCTTGAGCATTTCACGTAAGGACTGTTCAAACGGATCGTGCATAAGCACCTCTCGGTAAGTCAGTAAATGACGAAGGGACATTTGCCGGGGTCACATTCACCCGGTCACAGCCACTGCAAACGACGGTAAAACCACCATTGCCCCGCCCCGATAACCAGCATCACGCCGCAGGTTATGGCAAAGCCATAAGAGTCATCGGAGAACGGTACGCCCCCCACATTGATGCCCAGCAAACCGGTAATAAAGGTGATCGGCAGAAAGATCCCCGTCAGCACGCCAAAGCGATACATGATGCGGCTCATACGCACGTTCAAACGCCGGTCTTCAGACTCGAGCACCAGCCCCACGCGCTCGCGGGTCAGTTCGAGCTCCTCCAGATAGCGGGTCAGGCTGTTGTTCAGTTCGTTCCAGTAGTCGGCATCATCGGCACTGAACCAGGGTAATTTGATACGCGTAAGCTGACCGAAAATATCCCGCTGAGGTGCCAGGAATCGACGCAAGGCGGCTGCCCTTCGACGAACCTGCAAGAGGCTGTTGTGATCAGGTGTGTACCGTTCGTCGGCATCTATTTTATCTTCTTCGTCATCGACGATTTCTGACAGTTCGCCGATCAAGTCCTGCACCTTCAATGTCAGGTGCTGGGCCAGGTACAGGATCAATTCAGAGGGATTTTTCGGGCCTTCACCCTGGGAAAACTCACTGAGCAACTCATCGGTGGCCCGCAATGGTCGCATGCGCAATGAGATCAAGCGCTGCGCACTGCCGAAAATACGCAGTGAAACCATGTCTTCAGGCTCTGCGCCGGGGTTCAGGTTGACCCCGCGCATAAACAGCAGCAGCTCATTGTTGGGGGCAGGCACCAGGCGCGGACGGGTATTTTCTTCAAGCAGCAGATCACAGTTGAAATCACTCAAGCCACTGGAATCACGCAGCCAGCTCTGGGTTTGCGGATGACTGCGATCCCAATGCAGCCAGAGGCTTTCGTGGGCCTGCAACTGAAGGTCGTTCAGCTCGGTGCGCGCAATCGAACGTGCGCCGCCTTCACCATCCAGCACCAGCGCATGCACCAGCCCCCATTGAGCGTTTTCTTCCTCGAACATCCGTGATCCTTAGTGGTAATGCGTTTAGCCCGGCATTTTCAGAGCGGTTGGCGAAATGATAACGCCATTATTGTCGGCATAAATGAATTCACCGGGGCGGAACGTGACACCCGCAAACGTCACGGGCACGTTGACATCGCCCACACCGCGACGGTTGCTCTTGAGCGGATGACTGGCCAAAGCCTGCACGCCGAGATCGGTTTGCGCGAGCACATCGACGTCGCGAATGCAGCCGTAAATAACAATACCTTCCCAGCCATTTTTTGCCGCCCTGTCTGCAATCATGTCGCCCAGCAAGGCATGACGCAGGGAACCGCCCCCATCGACCACCAGCACTTTGCCTTCACCGCTGAGTTCAGCCTGTTCCTTGACCCGGGAGTTGTCCTCGAAGCACTTGATGGTCACGATCTCGCCGCCAAAGGAGTCGCGCCCGCCGAAATTGCTGAACATGGGCTCAAGTACCTGCACCAGCTCAGGGTAGGCATCGCACAGATCGGGGGTGATGTAGTGATTCACGGGAAAGCTCCTGTTCAGGGTGGGCACAACAGTGAAAACAACGATAGCACTATGGGTTATAGACGCTTTGGACAAGCCCGGCTTTAAAAGTCGTCCAAGCCTCGAGCGGCAACCAATATCACATAAAAGAACACGTTATGACCACCTTGCGATATCGGGTCACACGCCATCCGCACCAGCTGCCGTATGAACGAAGCAGCTGCAGAAACACTGCAACTGTGGGAGCGAGCCTGCTCGCGAAGATCGTTCGCGAGCAGGCTCGCTCCCACAATAGAGGGCTTGACCTGCAACAGAGTATCTACAACGATTTCGTCGTGCCTTTTAGTAGCCAATCACGCACCAATGGCCACACTTCCTGCTGCGCAGACTGGCTGACCAGCATTTCAACGTGACTGTAATCAGAGCTGAAGCCATGCTCACGGCCAAGGGACACGAACATGCGCTGTTCTGAGCCCAACTGGTCGAACAGCTTGCGACACGCCCACTCCGGCGTTTGCCGATCACCCACCGCTGCCACCACCAGTGCCGGGACCTGAACCTCGGCCAAACCGGCCCACCAGTCGCGCTCGGCGTCCTTGAAACACCCCATAAAACCATTCCAGCGCAGGGTTTCCAGGGCGATGCTGACCGGCTCGTCTTCCGGGCCACGCTTGAGTCGCGTCCCCGACAGTTGCTTGAAGCGCTTCAACAACAGATAGGCACCCCACTCAATCGGAGGAATTTTCAGTGACCAGTAACGGCGATTGATCTGACAGCCAAAAAACGCCGCCGACGCCACATCCGACTCACTCAGATACTTGCCCCCCAAGGCCGCGGCCAAACTGATGGCACCCTGAGAATGGCCGAGCCAGTGCGGAACTTGCCCGCTTTGCTCGCGAACAAATGCCGCTATGGCTGGCAAGTCGTAGCGGGCATAGTCCGCCACGCGATTTTTAGCCCAGCTAATATTTCGTGACGAAAGACCATGGCCACGCATTTCGGGCAGCCACACATCAAACCCGGCACGCGCCAAAAACGCCCCTAGCCCTGCCCCCTTGGGCGAGTACCAAAAACGCCGATTGGAAAAACTGCCATGCAACAGGATGACCGGCACGCCGCGTACCTGGCTGTCGTCGGCCATCCCCAGGCGGGTCACCACCAGCTCAACGGAAATATCCGGGCTGTTGGCCGGTTTCAAGCGATAAACGTCTTCGCTCAGATCGCCCCGACGCTCAGCGCTGATCAGGGCAACGGGAAAAAGGAGACTGCTGCTTTGCATAATGCTCTTGCACAAAAAAGGGCGATTTCACACAGGAACTCGCCCTACCACTGCCTATAAAGAGCAGGGCAGCCCTTTGGCTGCCCTGCTCCACGCTCAACGACTCAAGCCTGCGCCTGACCCTCTGCAAGGAAGAACCAGGTTTCCAGAACGGTGTCCGGGTTCAGGGAAACACTTTCGATACCCTGCTCCATCAGCCATAGCGCCAGATCCGGGTGATCGGACGGGCCCTGGCCGCAAATACCGATGTACTTGCCAGCCTTGTTGCACGCCTGAATGGCGTTGGACAGCAGCTTTTTAACCGCCGGGTTGCGCTCATCAAACAGGTGCGCAATGACACCGGAGTCGCGGTCCAGACCCAGGGTCAGCTGAGTCAGGTCGTTGGAACCGATGGAGAAACCGTCGAAGAACTCCAGGAACTCTTCAGCCAGGATCGCGTTGGAAGGCAGTTCGCACATCATGATCACGCGCAGACCGTTTTCACCACGCTTGAGGCCGTTTTCCGCCAGCAGATCTATCACCTGGCTCGCTTCACCCAGGGTACGGACGAACGGCACCATGATTTCAACGTTGGTAAAGCCCATTTCGTTACGCACACGCTTGAGCGCACGGCATTCAAGCTCGAAGCAGTCGCGGAAGTTTTCACTGATGTAACGCGAAGCACCGCGGAAGCCCAGCATCGGGTTCTCTTCTTCAGGCTCGTACAGCTTGCCGCCGATCAGGTTGGCGTATTCGTTGGACTTGAAGTCCGACAGGCGCACGATAACTTTTTTCGGTGCAAAAGCGGCGGCCAGGGTGCTGATGCCTTCAACCAGTTTTTCGACGTAGAAGCCCACCGGATCGTTGTAGCCGGCGATGCGTTTGTCGACGCTGTCCTTGATTTCCTGTGGCAGGCCATCGTAGTTCAGCAGGGCTTTGGGGTGTACACCGATCATGCGGTTGATAATGAACTCCAGACGGGCCAGGCCCACACCGGCGTTCGGCAATTGCGCAAAGTCAAAGGCACGGTCCGGGTTGCCGACGTTCATCATGATCTTGAACGGCAGGTCCGGCATGGCGTCCACGGAGTTCTTCTTGATATCGAAGCCCAGTTCGCCTTCAAAGATAAACCCGGTATCGCCTTCAGCGCACGAAACGGTAACGCCCTGGCCGTCTTTCAACAGCTGGGTGGCGTTGCCGCAACCCACCACGGCCGGGATACCCAGCTCGCGAGCGATGATCGCCGCATGACAGGTACGACCGCCGCGGTTGGTGACGATGGCGCTGGCGCGCTTCATCACGGGTTCCCAGTCCGGGTCGGTCATGTCGGAGACCAGTACGTCGCCCGGCTGGACTTTATCCATTTCCGACACGTCCTTGATGATGCGGACCTTGCCTGCACCGATACGCTGGCCAATGGCGCGGCCTTCAGCCAGTACCGTACCGGTTTCCTTGAGCAGGTAACGCTCCATGACATTGCCGGCGCTGCGGCTTTTCACGGTTTCCGGGCGCGCCTGTACGATGTACAGCTTGCCGTCATCGCCGTCTTTGGCCCACTCGATGTCCATCGGGCACTTGTAGTGCTTCTCGATGATCATGGCTTGCTTGGCCAGTTCGCTGACTTCAGCATCGGTCAGGCAGAAACGCGCGCGATCGGCCTTTTCAACGTCGATCACCTTGACCGACTTGCCGGCCTTGGCTTCGTCACCGTAGATCATCTTGATGGCTTTGCTGCCCAGGTTGCGGCGCAAAATAGCCGGGCGACCCGCTTCCAGGGTTTGTTTGTGAACGTAGAATTCGTCCGGATTTACCGCACCTTGCACGACGGTCTCACCCAGGCCGTAGGCGCCGGTGATAAACACTACATCACGGAAGCCTGATTCAGTGTCCAGGGTAAACATCACGCCCGCGGTGCCGGTTTCGGAGCGCACCATGCGCTGTACGCCTGCAGACAGGGCGACCAGTTTGTGGTCAAAGCCCTGGTGCACGCGGTAAGAAATAGCGCGGTCGTTGAACAGGGAGGCAAATACTTCCTTGGCCGCACGAATGACGTTTTCAACGCCGCGGATATTCAGGAAGGTTTCTTGCTGACCGGCAAAGGACGCGTCCGGCAAGTCTTCGGCGGTGGCCGAGGAGCGCACGGCAACGGCCATGTCAGGGTTGCCCTGGGACAAAGCGGCAAAGGCGGTACGAATTTCGGCGTTAAGCTTCTCCGGGAACTCGGCTTCCATGATCCATTGACGGATCTGGGCACCGGTTTTGGCCAGGGCATTGACGTCATCTACATCGAGCGCATCCAGCGCAGCGTGGATCTGGTCGTTCAAACCACTCAGTTCGAGAAAATCACGATATGCCTGAGAAGTCGTGGCGAAGCCACCGGGAACTGAAACACCAGCGCCTGCAAGATTACTGATCATCTCGCCGAGGGATGCGTTCTTGCCCCCCACATGCTCCACGTCATGGGCGCCGAGCTTATCGAGGGAAACTACGTACTCTACCAAGGTGATCTCTCCACTAACGGTGTTGGGAAAAGCTCAGGGCGCTGGATCCTCATCATGAGGCATCACAGCGATTGTGGCCTGGACCTGGAAAATAAGTGACACTGCCTGTCATGTAGCGCGACAAAAGCGCGCCTATCATATCCAAGAATCGTCACCAGCTTAAGGCCCAAGGCGCAAATGAAACGATCTGCTTTCTTTATATCCGATGGCACCGGTATTACTGCCGAAACCCTGGGCCAGAGTTTGCTGGCACAATTCGAAAATGTGACCTTCAGCAAGTTCACGCGCCCCTACATAGACAGCGTGGAAAAAGCGCGGGCAATGGTACAACAAATCGATAACGCCGCCGAAAAAGACGGATTCAGCCCGATAATTTTCGACACTATCGTCAATCAGGACATTCGCGAAATCCTCGCCACGTCCAATGGTTTCATGATCGACATCTTCTCCAGTTTCCTTGCTCCACTGGAGCAGGCGCTGGGTGAACATTCCTCGTATTCGGTTGGCAAGTCCCACTCCATTGGCCACAACTCCAACTATATGGAGCGCATCGAGGCGGTGAACTTTGCCCTCGACAATGATGACGGCGCCCGCACACACAAGTACGACAAGGCCGACCTGATCCTGGTTGGCGTGTCCCGTTGCGGCAAAACCCCGACCTGCCTTTATATGGCCATGCAATTCGGCATCCGCGCTGCCAACTACCCGCTGACCGATGACGACATGGAAAGCCTCAAGCTGCCGGCTGCCCTGCGTGAACACAAACACAAGCTCTTCGGCCTGACCATCGACCCGGACCGCCTGACGGCCATCCGCAACGAACGCAAGCCCAACAGCCGCTACTCAAGCTTTGCCCAGTGCGAATTTGAAGTGCGCGAAGTTGAACGCCTGTTTCAGCGCGAAAACATTCCGCATATCAACTCCACGCATTTCTCGGTGGAAGAAATATCGGCCAAGATCCTGGTCGAAAAAGGCGTGGAGCGGCGATTCAAGTAACAGCCCTGAACACATGAAACCTGTGGGAGCGAGCCTGCTCGCGAAGCCGGTAAAGCCCTTTCGCGAGCAGGCTCGCTCCCACTTCTGGCTCAAATCACCAACAGGTCCACAAACCGGTTAACCGGCGTGGCCTCCAGCGCCTGCTGATCCTTGCACAGGGTAAAAATCTGCGCACACCGCTGGCTCACAAAACGGGTGGCCAGGTTGGCCCTGAACTTGTCCTCCAGCAATGGAATCCCCGCATCACGACGCCGACGATGGCCAATGGGGTATTCCACTTCCACCTGCCCGGTGCTGGTGCCATCGCTGAAAAAAACCTCGATGGCATTGGCAATTGAGCGTTTGTCTGCCTCCAGGTACTCGCGTGTGTAGCGCGGATTTTCGACCACTACCATTTTTTCCCGCAATTGGTCGATGATCGGGTGGGCCGCGTGAAAATCATCTTCGTAGTGTTCTGCTATCAGATTGCCAAACGCCAGCGGTACCGCGGTCATGTATTGAATACAGTGATCACGGTCCGCCGCGTTGGCCAATTTGCCTTGCTTGGAAATGATCCGAATCGCCGATTCGTGGGTTGTAATCACAATTTTCTCGATATCGTGCAAGCGGTCCTTGACCTGGGGATGCAAGGTCACCGCTGCTTCGCACGCAGTCTGCGCATGGAATTCGGCCGGGAAGCTGATCTTGAACAGCACGTTTTCCATTACATAGGTGCCATAGGGCTGGCTCAGGCTGAACTGGCGCTGATCCTCGGGCTTGAGCGCCAGATCCTTGTTGGTATGGCTGAACAGCACATCGTAGAAGCCCCATTGCGGCGCCGTCAGCACCCCGGGGATGCCCATTTCACCGCGTAACGCAATGTCAGCCAGACGCACCCCGCGACTCGACGCATCCCCGGCGGCCCAGGATTTACGCGATCCGGCGTTCGGCGCATGACGATAGGTGCGCAACGCCTGCCCATCCACAAAAGCATGGGACAGCGCCGACAGCAACTGCTCGCGAGTGGCGCCCATCAGTTTGGCGCACACCGCCGTCGAGGCGACCTTGACCAGCAGAACATGGTCCAGGCCAACACGATTGAAAGAGTTTTCCAGGGCAATCACGCCCTGAATTTCATGGGCCATGATCATTGCTTCGAGCACCGCCCGCATCGTCATCGGCGCTTCGCCATTGGCTACACGTTTTTGCGAGAGGTGGTCGGCTACCGCCAGAATACCGCCCAGATTATCCGAAGGATGGCCCCACTCCGCCGCCAGCCAGGTGTCGTTGTAGTCCAGCCAGCGCACGATACAGCCGATGTCCCATGCCGCCTTGACCGGGTCCAGGCGGAACGAAGTACCTGGGACCCTCGCGCCAAAAGGTACAACCGTGCCCTCGACGAAAGGCCCCAGGTGCTTGGTGCACTCCGGAAAACGCAGCGCCAGCAGGCCGCAGCCCAAGATATCCATCAGGCAGTTGCGGGCAGTATCGAGGGCTTCGGGGGAGGTGATGGTGTAGGTCAGGACATAATCGGCAATGTCCTGCAAAACCTTGTCGTAATCGGGGCGGTTGTTGAGGTCGACGTTGGCGCTCATGGGGCAGTCTCCAAAGAGTGGGTAAGGGTCGTTTTCCATCCTCAGGTTCATCGTGATTTTGCGGGTCTAAATGCCCGTTTGATGTATCAGAATCAAAAGCCCCTCACCCTGGCCCTCTCCCGGAGGGAGAGGGCCAGGGTGAGGGCAAAGGGTTCACCCGATCAAAAAGAATCACCCGGCACCCGCACCCAGCCTTCCATCAGTACCCGCGCACTGCGGCTCATGATGGCTTTGGTCACGGTCCATTCGCCGTCAACCTGCCGGGCTTCGGCACCCACGCGCAAGGTGCCCGAGGGATGGCCAAAGCGCACGGCATCGCGCTGTTCACCACCGGCCGCCAGGTTGACCAGCGTGCCCGGGATCGCCGCAGCCGTACCGATGGCCACCGCAGCGGTGCCCATCATGGCGTGGTGCAACTTGCCCATCGACAAGGCCCGCACCAGCAAATCCACACTCTGGGCACTGACCGGCTTGCCGCTGGATGACACGTAGTCCGCAGGCCCGGCAACAAAGGCGACCTTGGGCGTGTGCTGACGCTTGGCCGCGTCTTCAAGCTTGTCTATCAGGCCCATGCGCAACGCACCGTGAGCACGGATAGTTTCGAACATGGCCAGGGCTTTAGGGTCGCTGTTGATGTCGTTCTGTAGCTCTGCACCGCTGTAACCGATATCCCGCGCATTGACGAAAATCGTCGGAATCCCGGCATTGATCATGGTCACATTCAAGGTGCCGACACCCGGTACTTCAAGGTCGTCCACCAGGTTACCGGTTGGAAACATCGAACCGCCTGCCCCCTCTTCATCCGCTGCCGGGCTGATAAATTCCAACTGCACCTCTGCGGCCGGGAAGGTCACGCCGTCGAGTTCAAAATCGCCGGTTTCCTGTACCGCACCGTCGGTGATCGGCACATGGGCAATGATGGTCTTGCCAATATTGGCCTGCCAGATACGTACCACCGCCGTACCATTGCGGGGGATACGAGCGGGATCCACCAGGCCGCTGCTGACCGCGAACGACCCGACCGCCGCAGACAGGTTGCCGCAGTTGCCGCTCCAGTCCACAAAGGGCTTGTCGATCGCGACCTGACCGAACAGGTAATCGACATCATGATCCGCACGCAGGCTTTTGCTGACGATCACGGTTTTGCTGGTGCTGGAAGTGGCCGCGCCCATGCCGTCGATCTGTTTTTCGTAAGGGTCTGGGCTACCGATCACGCGCAACAACAAGGCATCACGGGCGGCACCCGGTACCTGAGCCACGGCGGGAAGGTCCAGCAGACTGAAGAACACGCCTTTACTGGTGCCGCCACGCATATAGGTCGCGGGAATTCTGATTTGCGCTGCGTAGGCCATATCACTGAGTCCTGTAGTAGCCGGGGCTCGTGGCCCCGGCGCTGGGGTTAGGCTGTCGCCGATTCCAGGAAGTCCTGGGCAAAACGCTGCAACACGCCGCCTGCTTCGTAGATCGAGACTTCTTCCGCAGTATCCAGGCGGCAGGTCACCGGCACTTCCAGGCGCTCACCATTTTTGCGGGTGATCACCAGGGTCAGCGTGGCACGCGGGGTGCGTTCGCCGATCACGTCGTAGGTTTCACTGCCGTCGATTTGCAGGGTTTTGCGGTTGGTGCCCGGCAAAAATTCCAGTGGCAACACGCCCATGCCCACCAGGTTGGTACGGTGAATACGCTCAAAGCCCTCGGCCGCAATGGCCTCGACCCCTGCCAGGCGCACCCCTTTGGCCGCCCAGTCACGGGACGAACCCTGACCGTAATCGGCGCCCGCGATAATGATCAACGGCTGCTTGCGCTCCATGTAGGTTTCGATGGCTTCCCACATGCGCATCACCTGCCCTTCGGGCTCAAGGCGAGTCAGGGAGCCCTGTTTGACCTTGCCGTCCTCGATCACCATTTCGTTGAACAGTTTCGGGTTGGCGAAGGTCGCGCGCTGGGCCGTCAGGTGGTCGCCGCGGTGCGTTGCGTATGAGTTGAAGTCGACTTCCGGCAAGCCCATTTTCGCCAGATATTCGCCTGCGGCGCTGTCGAGCATGATGGCGTTGGAGGGCGACAAGTGGTCTGTGGTGATGTTGTCCGGCAGTACCGCCAGCGGGCGCATGCCCTTGAGCGGACGAGCCCCGGCCAACGCACCTTCCCAGTACGGCGGACGGCGGATGTACGTGCTCTGCGGGCGCCAGTCATACAGCGGCTCGACTTTCGGGCCGGTGTCTTCATGAATGGCGAACATCGGGATATACACCTGGCGGAACTGCTCCGGCTTCACGGCGGCCTTGACCACAGCGTCGATTTCTTCATCGCTCGGCCAGATGTCTTTCAGGCGGATTTCCTTGCCATTGGCGTCCAGGCCCAATACATCTTTCTCGATATCGAAGCGGATAGTGCCGGCAATCGCGTAGGCCACCACCAGCGGCGGCGAGGCGAGAAACGCCTGTTTGGCGTAAGGGTGAATACGCCCGTCAAAGTTGCGGTTGCCCGACAGTACAGCCGTGGCGTACAGGTCGCGGTCGATGATTTCCTGCTGGATGGCCGGGTCCAGGGCACCGGACATACCGTTGCAGGTGGTGCAGGCAAATGCCACCACGCCAAACCCCAGTTTTTCCAGTTCATGGGTCAAACCGGCTTCGTCCAGATACAGGGCCACGGTTTTGGAGCCCGGCGCCAGCGAGGTTTTGACCCACGGTTTGCGGCTCAGGCCAAGCTGGTTGGCATTGCGCGCCATCAAGCCCGCAGCGATCACGTTGCGCGGGTTGCTGGTATTCGTGCAGCTGGTGATCGCCGCGATGATGACCGCGCCGTCGGGCATTTGCCCCGGCACTTCGTCCCATTGACCGGCGATGCCTTTGGCCGCCAGATCAGTGGTGGCCACACGGGCGTGCGGGTTGCTCGGTCCGGCCATGTTGCGCACTACCGACGACAGGTCAAAGCTCAGGCTGCGCTCGTACTGCGCACCCTTCAGGCTGTCGGCCCACAGGCCGCTGACCCTGGCGTAGTTCTCCACCAGTTGCACTTGCTGATCTTCACGACCAGTCAGCTTGAGGTAGTCAATGGTTTGCTGGTCGATGTAAAACATCGCAGCCGTGGCGCCGTATTCAGGAGCCATGTTGGAAATGGTGGCACGGTCGCCCAGGGTCAGCGCTGCGGCACCTTCACCGAAGAACTCCAGCCAGGCACCGACCACTTTCTGCTTGCGCAGGAACTCGGTGAGCGCCAGCACCATATCGGTGGCGGTAATGCCCGGTTGCAGCTTGCCGGTCAGTTCGACGCCGACGATTTCCGGCAGGCGCATCCACGAGGCACGGCCAAGCATCACGCTTTCGGCCTCAAGACCACCGACACCAATGGCGATCACGCCCAGCGAATCCACGTGAGGGGTGTGGCTGTCAGTGCCTACGCAGGTATCCGGGAAGGCCACACCGTCGCGCACCTGGATCACCGGAGACATTTTCTCCAGGTTGATCTGGTGCATGATGCCGTTGCCCGGCGGGATCACATCAACGTTTTTAAAGGCTTTTTTGGTCCACTCGATAAAGTGGAAGCGGTCTTCGTTGCGACGGTCCTCGATGGCGCGGTTCTTTTCGAACGCCTCGGGGTCGTAGCCGCCGCATTCCACCGCCAGCGAGTGGTCGACGATCAGTTGGGTCGGCACTACCGGATTGACCTGGGCCGGATCACCACCCTGCTGGGCGATGGCGTCACGCAGGCCGGCGAGGTCGACCAGCGCGGTCTGGCCGAGAATGTCGTGGCACACCACACGCGCCGGGAACCACGGAAAGTCGAGATCGCGCTTGCGATCGATCAACTGGCTCAGCGATGCATTCAGGGTGGCAGGATCACAGCGGCGTACCAGGTTTTCGGCCAGTACGCGGGAGGTGTAAGGCAATGTGTCGTACGCACCGGGCTTGATCGCATCGACGGCCGCACGGGTGTCGAAATAATCCAGCCGGGTGCCCGGTAATGTTTTGCGAAATTCAGTATTCATTGGCGCAGGACTCGATCACGGTAGTTACAAAAGAGGGAACCGGCTCCCACCTTCAGCGGGAGCCAGTGGCCTCACTCAGCGACGTTCGATTGGCACGAACTTGCGCTGTTCTACGCCGATGTATTCGGCGCTCGGACGGATGATGCGGTTGTTGGCACGCTGCTCGAACACATGCGCCGCCCAGCCGGTCAGGCGTGAGCAGACAAAGATCGGGGTAAACAGCTTGGTCGGGATACCCATGAAGTGATACGCCGAGGCATGGTAGAAATCGGCGTTGGGGAACAGCTTCTTTTGTTCCCACATGGTTTTGTCGATCGCTTCGGAGACCGGGAACAACACGGTGTCGCCCACTTCGTCGGCGAGTTTTTTCGACCAGCCCTTGATCACTTCGTTACGCGGGTCGCTGTCTTTGTAGATCGCATGGCCAAAGCCCATGATCTTGTCCTTGCGCGCCAGCATGCCGAGGGTGCCTTGCACCGCCTCTTCTGCCGAGTCGAAGCGTTCGATCATTTCCATCGCCGCCTCGTTGGCGCCGCCGTGCAGCGGGCCGCGCAGCGAGCCGATCGCTGCAGTGATGCATGAATACAGGTCGGACAAGGTCGAGGCACAAACACGGGCAGTAAAGGTCGAAGCGTTGAACTCGTGCTCGGCGTAAAGGATCAGTGACACGTTCATCACCTTGACGTGCAACTCGCTCGGTTTTTTGTCGTGCAGCAAGTGCAGGAAGTGGCCGCCGATCGACTCTTCGTCGGTTACGCAGTGAATGCGCTTGCCGTCATGGCTGAAGCGATACCAGTAGCACATGATCGCCGGGAAGGCGGCCAGCAGGCGGTCGGTCTTGTCCTGTTGCTCGGCGAAGTCTTTCTCCGGCTCGATATTGCCCAGGAACGAGCAACCGGTGCGCATCACGTCCATCGGGTGGGCGTCGGCGGGAATGCGCTCCAGCACTTCTTTCAATGCCTGGGGCAGATCGCGCAGCTTTTGCAGCTTGGCCGTGTAGGCAGCCAGTTGGGTCTTGGTCGGCAGTTCGCCATATAACAGCAGGTAAGCCACTTCTTCAAAGCGTGCTTCGGCCGCCAGTTCACGTACGTCATAACCACGATAAGTGAGGCCTGCGCCTTCCTGGCCTACGGTGGACAGGGCCGTTTGCCCGGCCACCTGGCCGCGTAGTCCGGCACCACTCAATACTTTTGCTTCGGCCATTGCGCTTCTCCAATCTTGAATTTGTTAGGGATTCGGCAACTACTGGGTTCAATACATACCTGTGTGGGAGCGAGCCTGCTCGCGATTCAGGCAACACGGTTTGCCTGAATCACTGCGGTGACCCTATCGCGAGCAAGCCCGCGCCCACAGAGTCACAGTGTTCTGTTACTTCTTCGCGGCAAACAACGCATCGAGTTTCTGCTCGAACTCGTGGTAGTTGATGGCATCGTAAAGTTCCATGCGGGTTTGCATGGTGTCGATCACGTTTTGCTGGGTGCCGTCGCGGCGGATCGCGGTGTAGACGTTTTCGGCCGCCTTGTTCATGGCCCGGAATGCCGACAGCGGATACAGCACCAGCGATACGTCAGCACCGGCCAGTTGCTCGGTGGTGTACAGCGGCGTGGCACCGAATTCGGTGATATTGGCCAGGATCGGGGCTTTGACCCGGTTGGCAAACAGTTTGTACATCTCAAGCTCGGTAATGGCTTCCGGGAACACCATGTCAGCACCCGCTTCAACACAGGCCGCGGCACGTTCCAGGGCTGACTCAAGCCCTTCCACCGCCAGCGCATCGGTTCGCGCCATGATCACGAAGCTGTCATCGGTACGCGCATCGACGGCGGCCTTGATACGGTCGACCATTTCCTGCAGCGAAACGATTTCCTTGTTCGGGCGATGACCGCAACGCTTGGCGCCTACCTGGTCTTCAATGTGAATCGCCGCAGCGCCGAACTTGATCATCGACTTGACCGTGCGGGACACGTTGAAAAACGAAGAGCCGAAGCCGGTATCCACGTCCACCAGCAATGGCAGATCACATACATCGGTAATGCGTCGTACATCAGTCAGTACATCGTCCAGACCCGTAATACCCAGATCAGGTACGCCCAGCGACCCGGCTGCGACGCCTCCACCCGATAGATAGATGGCCTTGAAACCCGCACGCTTGGCCAGCAGCGCATGATTGGCGTTGATCGCACCCACCACTTGCAAAGGATGTTCGCTTGCAACTGCATCACGGAAACGCTGGCCTGGACTGTTTTTATTGCTCATGACTCACCTCGTGGAGTGGCTGTCTGCTGGGCACCGTCTTGGTAATGACGGGCAATATTGCGTTTAGATGCGCCGATATGTCGGCGCATCAACAATTCGGCCAGTTCGCCGTCGCGATCGGCAATGGCATCGAGAATCCGGTGATGCTCGGCAAACGCCTGATGTGGACGGTTGGGCGTGGCGGAAAACTGGATGCGGTACATGCGCACCAACTGGTACAACTCGCCACAGAGCATTTGCGTCAGGGTGCGATTGCCACTGCCCTGAATAATTTTGTAATGAAAATCGAAGTCGCCTTCTTGCTGGTAGTAACCGACGCCCGCCTGAAACGCCTCATCGCGCTCATGGGTTTCGAGCACCTGGCGTAGCTCAGCGATGTCTTCGTCACTCATGCGTTCGGCGGCCAGGCGGCAGGCCATGCCTTCAAGGGACTCGCGAATTTCGTAGAGTTCGATCAGCTCGGCATGGCTCAGCGACACGACCCGCGCCCCGACATGGGGGACGCGCACCAACAAACGCTGGCCTTCAAGGCGATGGATGGCTTCGCGCAATGGCCCGCGGCTGATGCCGTAGGTGCGCGCCAGTTCGGGCTCGGAGATCTTGCTTCCCGGGGCGATTTCGCCTTTGACAATAGCCGCCTGAATGCGCCGAAAAACGTTCTCGGAAAGGGTTTCCGAGTCGTCCTGGGCGATCGTGGCAGGTTCCAGTGCTTGCAGCATATTGTCGACACCTTGAAAATCAATAGTGCTGAAATTAGCTATTTCAGCCCTGATAGTCAAAGAATAAATCGACATTGTCGACAATCCAAGAATACGACCTTGGTTGTATCGACAGGGTTGATCGCCGCTTGCAAGCGCCTCGGCGCTGGCGCCATAAAACCATCATGTTAGAATGCCGACCGCATCCGCCCTGCCCTCATCCATAGGGCAGCCGCACGAGGAAACTTGCGCTCCTGCCAGTCGCCTTGAACTGAAGATTGCAAGAGACGTGCTTCGATTTATGAAATTGCTTCCCCTCTATATCCTCGCCTTCCTGCTGTGCATACCCGGCCTGAGCCTGGCTGGCGAAAAAACCGTGTACGGCCTCAACGAATACGCTGAACTGGCAGGTATCGACCTGCAGGTGGCGGCCAAACTCGACACCGGCGCCAAGACCGCCTCGCTCAGCGCCCGAGATATCAAGCGCTTCAAGCGTGATGGCGAGAGCTGGGTACGCTTTTACCTGGCCATCGATGATGCCCACTCGCACCCCATCGAACGCCCGCTGGCCCGTGTCAGCAAGATCAAGCGACGCTCGGGTGATTACGATCCTGAGTCCGACAAGAACTACACCTCGCGCCCGGTTATTTCCCTGGAAATCTGCATGGGCAAGGCTTTACGCACCATCGAAGTGAACTTGACCGATAGAAGTGCGTTCCAATACCCGCTGTTGATTGGCTCCGAAGCGCTCAAACGCTTTGATGCGCTGGTCGACCCAAGCCTTAAATACGCTGCTGGCAAACCTGCCTGCGTCGCCAACGCTCAAACCGCAGAGTAATTGAAATGCGCGCTCTTACCCTTCACCTGAAAATCTTGATCACCATCCTTGTGGTGCTGGGCATTTCGATTACGGCCTATCAGATTTTCGTCCTCGGCATTCCTGTGACCGAAGACGCCACGGACGACTTGTGGAATATCGACGCCAAGGTCGAGTTCGTCGCCAGCTCCAAAGACCCGGTCAAGATCCAGATGTTCGTGCCGCCGCTTAACCGCGACTACGTCAGCCTCAACGAGAGCTTTATCTCCAACAACTACGGGGTGAGCGTCAACCGGGTTGACGGCAACCGCAAGGTCACCTGGTCGGCACGCCGGGTCAGTGGCAAGCAAACCCTGTACTACCGCCTGGTGTTGACCAAGCGCTACTCGGGCGACAAGACCAAGGTCAAAGGCCCGGTGTTCCGCGACAGCATCGCCGTGGAAGGCCCGGAAAAAATCGCCGCCGAAGCCTTGCTTGCACCTATCCGCCAGCACTCGGCCGATGTCGAAACCTTTATCAGCGAAACCATCAAGCGCGTCAGCAATGCCAATGATGACAACGTGAAACTGCTGCTGGCGGGTGATCCTTCGACTGCGCACAAGGCACAAATCATCGAGCTGCTGCTGTCGATTGCCCACGTTCCAATGGAAAAAGTCCACACCATCCGCCTGGTGGCCGACCAGCCGCAAACCCCGGAACTGTGGCTGCGCAGCTTTAACGGCAACGACTGGCTGTACTTCAACCCGGAAACCGGCGAACAGGGCCTGCCATCCGACCGCCTGCTGTGGTGGATCGGCGACGAACCGATGGTAACCGTCGATGGCGGCAAAAAAGCCAACGTTACCTTCAGCCTGAACAACAGCGAAATGAACGCCATTCGCCTGGCCAAGCTGACCGACGAAAACACCGACGCCAACTTCCTCGAATACTCACTGTACGGCTTGCCGCTGCAGACCCAGCAAACCTTCATGATCATGGTCATGATCCCGATCGGGGTACTGGTGATCCTGATTCTGCGCAACCTGATCGGCCTGCAAACCCTGGGCACATTCACCCCGGTACTGATTGCCCTGGCCTTCCGCGAGACCCAACTGGGCTTCGGCATCATCCTCTTTACGGTGATCACCGCACTTGGGCTGACGCTACGTTCCTACCTTGAACACTTGAAGCTGCAGATGCTGCCACGCCTGTCTGTAGTACTGACCTTTGTCGTTATCCTGATCGCGGCCATCAGCCTGTTCAGCCACAAGCTGGGTCTGGAGCGCGGGCTTTCAGTCGCCTTGTTCCCGATGGTGATTCTGACGATGACCATCGAGCGCCTGTCGATCACCTGGGAAGAGCGCGGTGGCGGGCATGCCATGAAGGTCGCGATCGGCACCCTGTTCGCAGCCACCCTGGCGTATCTGGTCATGAGCGTGCCGGAACTGGTGTACTTCGTGTTCACCTTCCCGGCGATCCTGCTGATCATGGTGGGCTTCATGCTGGCAATGGGTCGCTATCGTGGCTACCGCCTGACCGAACTGGTGCGTTTCAAAGCATTCTTGAAGGCTGACTCCTGATGTTCGGCTTCTGGAAGACCTGGAAGGCCCTGGAAGCCCGGGGCATCATGGGCATTAATCGGCGCAATGCGGACTACGTACTCAAGTACAACAAACGCAGCCTGTATCCGATTGTGGATGACAAGATCATCACCAAGGAACGTGCAATCAAAGCGGGCATTCACGTACCTGAGATGTACGGCGTGATTTCCACCGAGAAAGAAATCGAAAAGCTGGATGACATCATCGGTGACCGCAACGACTTCGTGATCAAGCCCGCACAAGGCGCGGGCGGTGACGGCATTCTGGTGATCGCGGACCGCTTCGAAGACCGCTTCCGTACCGTCTCGGGCAAGATCATCAGCCATGAAGAGATCGAACATCAGATTTCCAGCATCCTCACCGGCCTGTACTCCCTGGGTGGTCACCGGGACCGGGCATTGATCGAATACCGAGTAACCCCGGACCAGATCTTCAAAAGCATCAGCTACGAAGGCGTGCCGGATATCCGCATCATCGTGCTGATGGGTTACCCGGTAATGGCCATGCTGCGCCTGCCTACCCGGCAATCGGGCGGCAAGGCCAACCTGCACCAGGGCGCCATCGGTGTTGGCGTCGACCTGGCCACCGGCCTGACCCTGCGTGGCACCTGGCTGAACAACATCATCAGCAAGCACCCCGACACCACCAACGCGGTGGACGGCGTGCAACTGCCCAACTGGGACGGTTTCATGAAGCTGGCGGCCGGTTGCTACGAGTTATGCGGCCTGGGCTACATAGGCGTGGACATGGTTCTCGATCAGGATAAAGGCCCGCTGATTCTGGAACTCAACGCCCGTCCGGGCCTGAATATCCAGATTGCCAACGATTGCGGCCTGACCCTGCGCACCCACGCAGTCGAGGCCCACCTCGAAGAACTGGCCGCCAAAGGCATCAAGGAAACACCGGAAGAGCGCGTGCGCTTTGCCCAGGAACTATTCGGCCATATTCACCCGCCCGAATAAGCGTTTTCACACCTTTGGGAGCGGGCTTGCTCGCGATGCTATCAACGCGTTTTACCTGCTAAACCGCGTCGCTTCTATCGCGAGCAAGCCCGCTCCCACAGTTCTCGCAGTCCCCACAAGCCGCATAGATTTGCAACCCTGCACAGGACTACAATCAGCCCCCCCCGCTCCGATGGCTGATTTGCTGCGCATGTTGACCTGCTCCGTACACCCGCTGCCTTACCTCGCCAACCCTGCCGACTATTTTTCGGCCATTCGCAATGCACCCGGCGCCGTGCTGCTCGACAGTGGCCGCCCCACTGCAGACCGTGGTCGCTTTGACCTGATGAGCGCATGGCCTGAGGCGGAACTGACCCTGCAGCCAGACGAGTCGGGGCGCGACTTTCTGCAACGCCTGCGTGAAGGCCTCAAGCAACTGGGCGCTGCCAGCCTCCCGGACGAATACGAGCTGCCGTTTGCTGGCGGTCTGATCGGTTACCTGAGTTACGACTTTGGCCGACAACTCGAACAGCTGCCCGCCAACGCCCGGGATGACCTGCACCTGCCCGAAGCGCAATTGGGCCTGTATGCCTGGGCGCTGATCAGTGACCATTATGCAGCCACCAGCCAGCTTGTATTTCACCCAAGCCTCGAAACAGCAGAGCGCCAGCGCCTGATCCAGTTGTTCAGCCAGCCTGCCCCGTCGCACAACAAGCCATTCAATCTCAAGCAACCGATGCAGCCGGATATCAGCGCCAGCCAGTACCAGCAGGCTCTGGAACAGATCCATCGGTATATCCAGGCGGGCGACTGCTATCAGGTCAATTACACCCAGCGCTTCAGCGGCCAGTGCGAGGGCGATGCCTGGAGTGCCTATGGCGCATTGCGCGCGGCCTGCCCCACACCTTTTTCCGGCTTTATGAGCCTGGCGGGCGGCAACGCGATCCTGAGCCTCTCTCCTGAACGCTTTGTACGGATAAGTCAGAATCAAGTGGAAACCCGACCGATCAAAGGCACCCGCCCAAGGGGCAAAGACAGCCGCGAAGATGCAGCCAACGCCGCCGAACTGCTGGCCAGCCCCAAGGATCGCGCAGAAAACCTGATGATCGTCGATTTGCTGCGCAACGACCTGGGGCGCACCTGCCGCACCGGTTCGGTGAGCGTGCCGCAGTTGTTTACACTCGAAAGCTATCCCAACGTCCATCACCTGGTGAGCAGCGTGATCGGCGAACTGGCCGATGGCAAAGACGCCCTGGACCTGATTGGCGACAGCTTCCCGGGCGGCTCGATTACCGGTGCCCCGAAAATCCGCGCCATGCAGATCATCGACGAGCTGGAACCCACCCGACGCAGCATTTACTGCGGCTCTCTGCTGTACCTCGACGTGCGTGGCGAAATGGACAGCTCCATCGCCATCCGCAGCCTGCTGGTCAAGGACGGGCGCATCAGTTGCTGGGGCGGCGGCGGCATTGTGGCCGACTCCGACTGGCAGGATGAATACCAGGAATCCATCACCAAAGTGAAGGTACTGCTCGATACGCTGCAAACCCTGTAGCCCGCGCTTTTTGATAAGATCACGAGACTAGAGAGCGCCCAGCGCCATTCACTGCAGGAAGCCGCCTGATGAGCCATCCGTTTGACGTCGCCGAACTCGCCGCGACATACGCCAGCAAGTCCCCGCAAGATATTCTCAAACTCGCCTTTGAACATTTTGGCGACGAACTCTGGATCTCCTTCAGCGGCGCCGAAGACGTGGTGCTGGTGGACATGGCCTGGAAGCTCAACAAGAACGTCAAGGTGTTCAGCCTCGACACCGGCCGCCTGCACCCCGAGACCTACCGATTTATCGAACAGGTACGTGAACATTACAAGATCCAGATCGAGCTGATCTCGCCGGATCAAAGCAAGCTCGAACCCTTCGTCAAAGAGAAAGGCCTGTTCAGCTTCTATAAAGACGGCCATGGCGAATGCTGCGGCATACGCAAGATCGAGCCGCTGCGACGCAAGCTGTCGACAGTCAAGGCCTGGGCCACCGGCCAGCGCCGCGACCAGAGCCCCGGCACCCGCAGCCAGGTTGCCGCCCTGGAAATTGACGGCGCGTTCTCCACACCCGAGCGCACACTGTACAAGTTCAACCCGCTGGCACAAATGACCAGCGAGGAAGTCTGGGGCTATATCCGCATGCTGGAGCTGCCTTACAACAGCCTGCATGAACGCGGCTTTATCAGCATCGGCTGCGAGCCCTGCACCCGTCCGGTACTGCCCAACCAGCACGAGCGCGAAGGCCGCTGGTGGTGGGAAGAAGCCACGCAAAAAGAATGCGGGCTGCATGCCGGCAATTTGATCGCGAAGAACTAAAACACCCGCCTCCACACTCTGTGGGAGCGGGCTTGCTCGCGATGGATACAACGCGGTGTACCTGCCACACCGAGGCGATCCCATCGCGAGCAAGCCCGCTCCCACAGTTGCAAGTGACCGCTTCATTTCATCGCCCGCCTTGCGTTTACCCCGGACTTTCGCTGAGAATTGGTAATTATTCTCAATAACATTTAGGCAGCGTCCTATGTCTTCGGGTGAACCGTCCTACCAGAGCGCTATTACCGAACTGTACTGCGAGCATCACGGCTGGCTGTTTGGCTGGCTACGCAGAAAGCTCGGTTGCGCGCAAAATGCCGCCGATCTGGCCCAGGACACCTTCGCCCGAATTCTCAATGCCCGCGAGTCGGTAGCCACCCTGCGCGAGCCCCGGGCCTTTTTGAGCACCACGGCACGCCGCCTGATCATCGATCAGGTGCGCCGCAAACAGATAGAAAACGCCTACTTGCAAGAACTTGCGCTGACCGCCGAGGCACTCGAAGGCTATCAATCACCCGAGCAAATTCTTACCACCCTGGAAGCCCTGGAGCAGATCGCCTTTATTCTCGAAGGCATGCAGGACAAAGCCCGCCAGGCCTTTGTGCTGTATTACCTGGACGGCCTGACCCAGTGCCAAATCGCCCGGCAACTGGGCCTGTCTGACCGCACCGTGCGCAAGTACCTTATCCAGGCCCTGCTGCATTGCAGCCACAGCCTGAACACCTGAGCCCGCATGCCCGAACAGCCCGATTCAATAGACGAACAAGCCGCCGAATGGATCCTTCGCCTGCACGAGGAAGGCTTCAGCGAGGGCTTGCGCCTGGAATTCGAGCGCTGGAAACAGCAAAGCCCGCAACACGCCGCCGCAGCCCGGCGCATGCAAGATGTCATCAACCGCCTACAGGCGTTGCGCCAGCAGTCGACGCCAGCCAAGGCAGCGCTCAATGCCGCTTTTGCCGGGCGCAAGGCAGTCACCCGACGCAAACATGCCTTGCGCGCCCTGCTGATTGCCGGCTGCCTGGCCCTGCCGGCCACCCTGCTGGTGCAAAGCCATTATCCCGAGCAATGGCTGGCCGATATCAGCACCGGCCCCAATGACTGGAAAACACAGCGCCTGGCCGACAACTCGAGCATTACCCTCAGCGGCACCAGCGCGCTCAATGTACATTTTGACGGCCAGGCGCGGCGCATTGAACTACTGCAAGGTGAAGTACTGGTCGACGTCGCCCATGACAGCGCCCGGCCATTTTTCGTGGAAACAGCCCAAGGCAGCATGCGCGCCCTGGGCACCCGCTTTGTAGTCAAGCGCCAGGGTGACACCACCGTATTGAGCATGTTGCAGTCTCGCGTCGCCGCGCAAAGCGCGAACGAGCAGCAAACCCTGGAGGTGAGTGCAGGCTCCCGGGCGCTGATTCGCCAGGGCTCGGTCGAACTGGCTGGCAGCATCTCCCCGGCCAGCATCGATCAGGCTTGGGAGCGCCATCAACTGGTGGTTGAAGATCAGCCGCTGCCACAGGTGCTTGATGAAATTTCCCGCCATCGACGCGGGCACCTGCAGTTTGATCGCAACACCCTGGCCGGCCTGCGCGTCTCGGCTGTACTGCCTCTGGACGATACCGACCGGGCGTTGCAACTGATCGCCGACACCTTGCCCCTGCAGATCAAAACCTACACACCCTGGCTGGTTGTGATCAGCCAGCTGCACACCCCTGAAAAATAATAATTCCCATTCGTTCCGCTTTTGTCGAGTCAGCCGTCAAGGTAGGTAACAACGACTCATAAAGGACTACGTCTTCCATGCTGACCTCCTACAAACCCCTTGCGCTGGCGATTCACTTGATCGTTGCGTCGGCGGCTGGCGTGGCATACGCCGCCACTGCCCAGGCACAAACTGCAGCCGTACAGAGCTACGACATACCCGCAGGCCCGCTGAGCAACGCACTGAACCGCTTCGCGCAACAAGCCGGCGTGGCGATCATTTTTCAGTCGAGCAACCTGGAAGGCCTGTCGACTCCGGGCCTGCAGGGTGCCTACAACGAACATGACGGATTCGAAGCCTTGTTGCGGGGCAGCGGCTATACCATGGTCAAAGGCGCCAACGGCTACAGGCTCGACGCCCTGCCCGCGGCAGGCGGCGCACTGGAGTTGGGCGCCACCCAGGTCAGCGCCAACCAGCTCGGGACTATCACCGAAGGCACCGGTTCCTACACCCCCGGCTCCATCGCGACAGCAACACGCATGGTACTGACGCCAAGGGAAACCCCCCAGTCCATTTCCGTGGTGACCCGCCAGGCCATGGACGATTTCGGCATGAACTCCATCGATGACGTGATGCGCCACACCCCCGGCATCACCGTGGCCACCTATGACAGCGATCGCACCAGCTATTACTCCCGTGGTTTTGCGATCAAGAACTTCCAGTACGACGGCATCCCCATCTTGCAAGACCCGCAGTACTCGGCCGGGCACACCCTGACTGACACCGCCATCTATGACCGGGTCGAAATCCTGAAAGGCGCAACCGGCCTGCTCACCGGCGCTGGCGGACCGGGCGGTACCATCAATATGGTGCGCAAAAAACCGACCCGCGAATTCAAGGTCCATATCGATGTGGGCGCAGGCTCCTGGGAAAACTACCGCTCCGAAATCGATGTCAGCGGGCCATTAACCGAGAGCGGCAATGTGCGTGGCCGGGCCGTGGCGGCTTACCAGGACAAGCACTCATTCATGGATCACTACAAGCGTGACAGCGAGGTTTACTACGGCATTCTTGAAGTGGATCTGAGCCCCGACACCCTGCTGACCCTGGGTGCCGATTATCAGGACAACAACCCCAAAGGTTCCAGCTGGTCAGGTAGCGCATCACTGTTCAACTCCAAAGGTGACCGGATCAGCACCCCGCGCTCATTCAACAATGGCGCCAAATGGAGCAGTTGGGAGCAATACACCCGCACGGTGTTCTCAACCCTGGAACACAACTTTGCCAACGGCTGGGTAGTCAAAGGCCAGTACAACCACCAGATCAACGGCTATAACGCCCCGCTGGGCGCCCTGCTTGACCCGGACGCCACTACCGGGCTGGCAAAAATGCTCGCCCGCAAATACACCGGCGAATACGTCAGCGACAGCGGTGACCTGTTTGCCACCGGTCCGTTCAGCCTGCTGGGGCGCGAACATGAACTGGTCGTCGGCGGCTCGGTGTCCAAATCGCACTGGACTGGCAAGGACTATACCAATGCCAATATGGTCAACAACGCCTACGACTACTACAACTGGAAAGGCAACAGCCTTGAGCCGGACTGGGGCAATGTCACTTCATACAACGATGAAACAACACGCCAGACCGGTACCTACGTGACCGGCCGCTTCAGCCTGACCGACGACCTTAAACTGATGCTGGGCACCCGGGTTGCCAATTACACCCTGACCGGCACCAGCCAGGCCAAGGACACGGGCAAAGTGCTGCCCTACGCAGCCCTGATCTACGACATCAATGACAATATTTCGGCCTATACCAGCTACACGGAGATTTTCCTGCCGCAGTCGTATTACCGCGATCGCGACAACAAGATGCTTGAGCCGGATGAAGGCACCAACTACGAGCTGGGGCTGAAAGGCGAGTTCTTTGATGGCCGCCTGAATTCAAGCCTGGCCTACTTTGAAGTGCATCAGGACAACCGTCCTGAAGCAGACATGGCCTACAACGGCAATCCGACCAACCCGGACATCGACTACGCCTACAAGGGTATCAAGGCCACGACCAAGGGTTACGAAGCAGAGATCTCCGGTGAACTGATGCCAGGCTGGCAATTGCAGGCGGGGTACACCCACAAGGTCAGCCGTGACCAGGGCGGCACAAAGGTCTCGACCTGGGAACCGGAAGACCAGATCAACCTGTACATCAGCTACAAGCTGACCGGCGATCTGGACAAACTGACCCTGGGCGGCGGCGTTCGCTGGCAGAGCACCGGCTGGCAGATGCTGACCAACTGGAACAAGGGCGGCACCGTGGAAAAATTCTCCCAGGACCCGTACTGGCTGGTTGATCTGATGGCGCGCTATCAGATTTCGAAAAACCTGTCGGCCACGGTCAATCTGAACAACGCATTCGACAAGTCGTATTACACCAATATCGGTTTTTATAACTCGTCGTACTACGGTGACCCTCGCAATGTGATGGTGACCACGCGCTGGGATTTCTAAACCCCACACACCACAAAACACCCGCGCACAAAAAAGCCTGCACTAAGCAGGCTTTTTTGTTGATCACAAGCGTTCAAGGGGCCTGTGTTCAGAATATGGCGCAGCGGACGGGACTCGAACCCGCGACCCCCGGCGTGACAGGCCGGTATTCTAACCGACT
>NZ_WIWL01000247.1:0-13268 GCF_009600105.1 Pseudomonas sp. FSL R10-0056 | reverse complement strand
TTTTCGTCCAATGACGCTGTAGGTGCCTGGAAAATTGCAACTTGCCGCGGCTGCACGACAAGTTGATCGGAGCATCCTTAGATCTGACTTATTGAAACCGCTGATCTCGACAAAAGCATCATTGCAATACGTAATGACACCTCGTGCATCAGTTGTAGAAATAAGTTTTTGTTGCGCTCCCAAGGCAATCTCGCGCTGCGTGACCGGTTGATTGTTTCTCATTTAGATAGATCCCTTGCCCTGTGTCAAGGGTATCGGCAGCTAATATGAAAAGCTTAATGAGTATTTCCATAGGGTATTTTGCACCTGGTAATCCGTCTGCGCTCGGAATGCGGCCCATTGGCAACAACGAACAAGCTGCCACCAAACTCTATGAGTCCTCCATCGCGTCAACACGACCAGGGTGTAAAACAGCTCCAATAAATAGCCGCTTCGCGCAGGCTGTGACTTTCCTTGAAAAATAAAAGCCACGCTTACTTTATTCAATCCGCTTAAACTTGCCGCCAAACACTAAGAGTCATTTGTCGACATTGTCGTAACTTGCGAAGCGTCATCATTACCACGAGCAGAACAGACCCTATTACGACCAGCTTGTTTTGCACAGTAAAGCGCATCATCCGCTCTAACAACTAACTTACTCGGGGTATCTCCCGAGGGCAGCGCGAATGCTACACCCATGCTAACAGTCACCCGAACTAGACCTTTACTTGTTGAAATCTTTGAGCTTTCAATCGCCAGCCGTAACTTCTCTGCAACACCGAGGGCGCTTGCCCCATCCGTACATGGGAGGATCACACCAAACTCCTCCCCCCCTAGCCGACCAAAACTATCATGTGCTCGAAGTTCGGCGCAACACACAGCAACCACCTGTTTCAGAAAAATATCTCCAATCGGATGCCCATACGTATCATTTACTTGCTTGAAATAATCAATATCAATCAATATCAAGCTTAACTTCGTACCGCAGGATTCTGAATCCCTGAACTCCTTCTCAAGGACTTCTAAAAAATGGCTCCTGCTCAGTGCGCCAGTTAAAATATCAACATTTACAAGTTCCCGAAGAGTTTTGTGAGCCTGCTTGAGGGCTTTTGCATCCTTCAAATGCTGCCACACGGTGGCATATATCAACAAAGCAAAAGACAGTAGCAATATCGTGACAGCACTTGCACAAAAAATTAGCACTCTATGACGCTTACCAGATGACATCAAATAATCTTCAGGTGAAAGCTGAACAAGAACAACCAAGCCGGCGTCTTCTAAACGACGGTATGCGGTCAAGCTCTCAGACCCATCGAATGCACTAACTCCTCTATACAGCCCTTCAGGCAACGCTTCCTTAACAAAATATGGCGCACTTTTCAAAAGCAATAACTCGCCAAAATTAATAGCGCCACTATCCTTTGATGCCACTGCACGAGGAACACGATCCATACCTACAAGAGCAATCAAACCATTAGCCCCAACATTAATTTTTTTATAAAAATCCGAAAAGAAAGACGTAGGGATTGACACTACCACGACCCCTGAGAACTTATCACCCTCAATTATTGGTCGAGTGAACTGTATAGACCAAATACCAGAAACCCTGCCAAACACGGGCTTACTAATAAATAACTTATCTTTTGAAGGATTATCACGATGGGCGCGAAAGTGATCGCGACCACTCAGATCTACCGCACCAAAGGCTGGGGCTAGCGACGAATAAACTAGCATCCCCTCCGGAGATATCAGCGCAACTTGAGCAACCATATCCCCATAAAGCACAAGCTCCTCTTTAACTATGCGCCCAAAATCACTTCGATCTTTAACAGCATGCTCACGCAAATCTTGAGTTAAAGTATCTACAAAACGAACCACGCTTTGAACGTGCACATCGAATGCAACGGCAAGATTCATCGCATCACTACCCGCAGCTTTTTCCACCAAAACGTTCTCTTGATCAAGCCAAGCATGGAGCGTGCCCCACATAGGCACGAGCGTGATCAATAGAAACGCGATGGCTGCTAAGCTCGCTTTCGTTTTGGTAGCACGATGCTGGTACAATCTGAACCTCCATTACTGACCAATAGCCATTAAGATAACTATTCAGATTAGTGACATAATTCAACATACCTAGACACCTGAGCATCAGCAAATCAAAGTAGCTGACTAGATCTTAAAAAAAGAGCAACACAATAGACTTACTGCAATCCCCAACCCTTTCGCCTAGAGCAATCATAGTACAAAAACCCAAACTATAGACTGAGACTTAAGGGACAAGCTCCTTATAGCGCTTTGTTTGGCTAGATCAACTAAACGGTTTA
This sequence comes from Pseudomonas sp. FSL R10-0056, assembly GCF_009600105.1. NCBI lineage: Bacteria > Pseudomonadati > Pseudomonadota > Gammaproteobacteria > Pseudomonadales > Pseudomonadaceae > Pseudomonas > Pseudomonas sp. FSL R10-0056. The sequence goes on along the minus strand of NZ_WIWL01000247.1, from coordinate 10,965 downwards.
AAATCTAAAGCTAGCACATCCAAAACATATTGATTCGATCACTCCTTTTTTTACTTGCCGATACTTCCTGGGTAGGTTTTCGGGGCGATCAGCCCATGGTCGCCGACGATTCGTCTTGCATGAGCTCGGTCAAGTTGGGCTCTAAGGGCGCAGTAAACCACGCCGCAGTTGTGGCGTTGACATCGCGTGGGACTGACAGCCGCAGATCAGCAGCAAAGCGGTCACGAAGGCGTGCTTGTTTGGTTTTTCAATCGGTCAGCTTTGGCAGTCAGATTCTGCGCGAGGGTCGAGTTGGGTATTGGAATTTGCAGCATAGTCCGGATCGTTCAATCAAAAGCTAAACGCCATCAGCGAAAATTTTATTCGGTTCCAGGCCAGCAAGAATCGCTCAGCGAAAATGAAGACTTGTGAATCGTTCAGCCCGGACATCAAATATTCATTGGCCGGAAATACGTGTTATCGATCTGGTCAGCAGGTTTGAGAGTCTGACTGTGCTCCCAGTATCGTGTCCACGGTTTCAGCCTAATCGGGTCGTGCGCTACGTTCAAATAGGTTAAACAAGTACATTCCGGCCAACATGGCCAATACGAATATGATGATTTGGTCGTGCCCTGTAAGCAGAATTGTTAACGCCGGCCCAGGGCATATGCCCGCAAGACCCCAACCTATACCGAACAACAGGCTGCCGCCAATCAAGCGGGAATCCAACTCCCTTTTCATTGGAAACTGCATCGGGGCACCCAACAAGGATTGTTTGTTTTTGCGCGCCCAATTCAAGGGAATAATCGCCACCGCGATGGCCCCACCCATCACCAGTGCGAGTGATGGATCCCAGGCCCCGGCCAAATCAAGAAAAGCTAATACTTTGGCGGGATTCGCCATGCCTGCCAGGAGAAGACCAAGGCCGAAGATCAGTCCTGCAAAAAAGGCGGTCAACTTGATCATTTTCATGCTCCCACCACATGACGGATGACGTACACCGTTGCAAAGCCAGCAAACATAAAGCACATCGTTGCCGTGATGGATCGTGCTGAGAGTCGAGAGATCCCGCAAACGCCATGGCCGCTTGTACAACCAGATCCGTAACGAGTACCCACTCCGACAAGCAAGCCCGCAATGATCAGCGTCGGCCACCCTGCCTTAATCTCGATCTCTGGCATTACGGTAAACGCTCCCCACAACAACGGAGAAATTAGTAGACCAAGAAGAAATAACGCCTTCTCACTCCAACCCTCACTATCGAATCGCAGCACGCTTCCAAGCAGTCCACTGATGCCGGCGATGCGTCCATTCGCGAGAACAAACAAGCTAGCAGCCAGCCCTATCAAGGCGCCTCCAGCTAATGAAGTCCAAGGCGTGAAGTTGATCCAATCAATGCTCATTTTGCATCTCCTGCATATAAGTGCTGGTAAAAGACATGGATTTCAAAGGTGTCACCTGAGATTCTGAGCTCCCCTTAAAGGCGATCAAAGACCCTGTCGAGACCCGTATAGGATTTCAGCCCCTGAATCCGCCCCGGCTCTCCTAGAGATATCGAAGTCTCAAAAGGACACAAGATGAGGCAAGGCTCGATTAGTCCGCTTTTGGCTGGTTGCCGCATTTCAGGAGGGCCACCTCTAGGCGAATAGTGATTGCTGAACACCTCAGAAACCCGGGGCGATTAATATTGATCCTCTGGGTATCGCAAAAATTACCGTACGCAGTTACTCAAAGTGGTTTCAACGCATAACGTAAGTCAGCCACGAAGCTTGATCCGAGTCACCGGATGTGATGTGGTGGCCGATACAGAAAGACTATTCCCATTCGCCAACTATGGCGCTCGCGACTTTTATTTTTCCAGCATCACGAGGTTTCATGCAGATTGAGTTACAGGAGATTAGCGACCACCTCTATCGTTTCGCTCCTTTTGATGCCCTGCCAAAGGAGTCGGTAGACGCCATCGCTCGGCGAATTGAAGTGAGTTATTTCAAAGCCGGCAGTGACATTCTTGAAGCCGGTGCGACCATTCAGGATCTGCATTATGTTCGTAGTGGTGCGGTGGAGATTTATCGGCGTAATGGTGAGCTCTATGATCGTCTCGTCGAAGGTGACCTATTCGGTCAGGCAGGTCTGTTACGTAGCAACAAGGTACGCTTTCCCGCCCGAGCGTTGGAAGATAGCCTGATCTATTACATCCCTGCCGACGTTTTCGCTGACCTTTGTGCGCAACATGATGCTTTCGCTGACTTCGTTGAAGCAGAGGGAAACTCGAGACTCAAAACTGCTGTTGAAGCTCAGGGTCGTGCTAGTGAGCTTATTCAGCTCAAATGTCGCGCCCTTATCTCACGTCCCTTGGTGTGGGTCACGTCAGATATCTCTGTCGGCGGCGCTGCAAAAATCATGACTGAGCAAAGTGTATCCTGCGTTCTAGTCATGTCTCCAGCAGGTTTAAAGACGGCTGAAATAGAAGGGATCGTCACAGATAGAGACCTTCGCACACGCTTTGTTGCAGTGGGCTTAAACGCTGACGAAACTCGTGCCAGCGACATTATGACAGTCGATCCGGTTGTAATTGGCTCCGATGATTCAGTGTTTGAAGCCATGCTTGTGATGTTGCGCCGCAATATTCATCACTTGCCGGTTGTGCACGATGGTAATCCAATTGGCCTTATAAACCTGTCGGATATCATCCGGTACGAATCGCATAGCAGTTTGTACTTGGTTAACAGAATCTCTAACCAGACCTCAGTTGAAGGTCTGAGATCACTTTTGCGTGACCTGCGAGGAACCTATATCCGCATGGTGCGTGACGGGGCTACTGCGCACATGATCGGAAGCGCGATTTCAGGTATTGGCCGTGCCTTTACCCAGCGTTTGCTTGAGCTGGCCGAGAAAAAGTTAGGCCCGCCTCCAGTGCCTTACTGCTTTATGGTTTTGGGATCAATGGCGCGTGATGAGCAGTTGTTAGTGACTGACCAGGACAACGCGTTAGTACTCGACGACAGCTTCGATCCGATCCAACACGACTCTTACTTCCGAGCCCTGGCAACGTTTGTTAGCGATGGACTGGCCGCGTGCGGTTACAGCTACTGCAAGGGCGGGGTCATGGCGACCAACGAGCAGTGGCGACAGCCTTTGAAGGTATGGCGAAGTTACTTCGATCAGTGGATCGAAAAACCTAATCCAACTACGTTGCTTAATAGCTGTATTTTTTTCGATCTGGATGGGGTTTTTGGCAAGCTTGAGTTGGTACAAGAGCTTAAAGACCTGTGCGCTCGAAAAGCCAGTACACACCCTGTATTTCTAAGCGCAATGGCTCGTATTGCCCTTAATCGAACGCCGCCATTAGGATTCTTTCGTACTTTTGTCGTTGAGACTGACGGACAGCAAAAAAGGATCATCAACCTTAAAGGGCGTGGCACGGCACCGCTGACCGACCTTATCCGGATTCATGCACTAGCATGTGGCAGTACCGCTCAGAATTCATTTGATCGCATGGATGCTATAGCCCGCAGTAAAGTCATTCCTCCAGAAGCATTAAAGCAACTTCGGTACGCACTAGAGTTCCTGTTGATGGTGCGTATTCGACACCAGGCGGACGCACTTGAACAGGGGGCATCACTCAATAACTACATTGAGCCCGAGCGCTTTTCTAGCAGTGAACGACATAACCTCAAAGAAGCGTTTCAGGTGTTGAGCAATGGCCAAAATTTCTTGCGATTCCGATATCCTTCAAAGGGCCGCTTTTAGCGATGAAAAACCTAAAAAAGCAGCCTAAAAATAGAGTGCTGGACTGGTCTGCCGAGTTCGAGACATTGGCGAAGATTTCGGTTAATCCTCTATTACGAAAGTTCTATCAAGCTGGCGCGGTTTCAGCGCTGGCACCCATTGAGAGCGTTCAACTGCTGGCCATGGACGTAGAGACTACCGGCCTTGACTCACAGTCCCACAGCATCGTGAGTATTGGTGTTATGCCGTTCACGCTTAATCGTATTTGTTGCGGGAATTCACTCTACTGGGTGATAAAACCATCGTCCGAACTGAATGAAAAGTCAGTGACCTTTCATCACATAACCCATGCCGAAATTTTAGATGCCCCTGTGTTTGCGCAGGTGCTTGATCCTTTGCTTGAAGCCATGGCGGGCAGAGTGATTGTCGTCCATTACCGGAATATTGAGCGCGCCTTCTTGGATCAGGCAGTGCGTAGGTATTTAGGTGAGGGCCTTAAGTTTCCAGTAATCGATACGATGCAGTTAGAGGCACACTTCCATAGGCAAAAAATTAGCTGGTTCGGCCGACTGATTGGACGCAAGCAACAGTCCATACGGCTGGCAGACAGTCGCTCTAGGTTGAACCTGCCGGCTTATCACGCACATCATGCATTAACCGATGCTCTCGCGACTGCCGAGTTGTTGCAGGCGCAGATAGCAACTCACTACTCGCCACTCACACCTGTCGGTGAGTTATGGAATTGAACCAAGTTAATAGCTTCAAGGTGCAAGCAGATAGATATGTTACACCTTGAAGCTTGAGGTCAATCTTACCTATAGCCTAGCTCATACTGACTAGCGAGGCTCAGACATTAGCCCTTTCACTAGAGAGATACACCCTATCATTAGAACTATTGCGAAAGGCAACCCCGTGGATACTGCCATTGCCTGCAGTGCCACCAGACCGCCCCCCAATAGCAGAGCAATCGCAATCACGCCTTCGATTACCGCCCAGAACACCCGTTGAGGAACAGGCGCGTCAACCTTGCCTCCAGCTGTGATGGTATCGATCACCAATGAGCCGGAGTCAGAGGAAGTAATAAAGAACACTATGACCAGAATAATACCTAGGAATGAGCTGATCTCCTTGAGGGGGAGCTCTCCCAGCATGGCGAACAACTTCAGCTCTAAGACCGCGTCCTTGACTCCCATAAGGCTTTGAGTGGTCACTTGGTCAATTGCCGTACCGCCAAACGTAGTCATCCATAATACAGAAACTACTGAAGGCACAAGTAGAACAGAGATCAGAAACTCTCTGACAGTTCGACCACGACTGACGCGAGCGATAAACATGCCTACAAATGGTGACCAACTGATCCACCAAGCCCAGTAGAAGGCAGTCCAGCCTTGAGTGAACTCGATATCAGTACGTCCAAATGGGTTTGAGAGCGCAGGCAAATATTCAACATAAGTCACCAAATTTTTAAAGAATCCAGTGAAAATAGCCAGGGTCGGCCCCACAATGATTACGAACACCAACAAGAGCAGCGCAAGCCCCATATTGATCTGGGAAAGCATTTTGACGCCCTTGTCCAAGCCGGAAAGGACTGACCAAAGAGCGATTATGGTGATCCCAACGATCAGTACAACCTTGCTCAGATTCGTCGATTTAATTCCGAAGAGATATTCAATACCTGCAGCAGCCTGTTCTGCGCCAATCCCTAAAGAGGTCGCCAAACCAAATAGCGTGGCAAATACCGCTAGTATATCGATGATATGTCCCGGCCATCCCCAGACACGCTCACCCAATAGTGGATAAAAAATTGAGCGTATTGAAAGCGGCAAGCCTTTATTATAAGAAAACAATGCTAAAGACAGCGCCACAATCGCGTATATAGCCCAAGGATGGAGTCCCCAGTGAAAGATGGTAGCCGCCATCGCCAAGTCAGCAGATGCCTTCATATCACCTTCGGCACCTCCTAGGGGCGCCCAATCCGTGCGTAAACCGCTCGCATCGACTGTCACACCTCCCATGGAAGCAGCGTAATGCGACATGGGTTCGGCTACCCCATAAAACATCAACCCAATGCCCATCCCCGCAGCAAAAAGCATTGAAAACCAACCGACGTAACTATGGTCTGGTTTGGCATCTCTGCCGCCCAAACGAACCTTGCCCAGCGGAGAGAAAATAAGTGCAATGCATAGCAAGACAAAAACGTTCGCAATGCTCATGAAGAGCCAGGCTAGATGGCTGGTTAGCCAGTTTCGAATGGAGCTAAAAAGGGGTTCTACTTCATTCTGCAATGCCAGCGTCAAAATCACGAATAGTAAAATGGTGGCTGCTGAAATGATGAAAACTTTACCGTGGATATCGAGTGAGAACGAAAACTCTCCCTTGATGTTGTCTTGACCAATGACATAGTCAGTATCGATAAGATTGGCCGCTCCAGTAGGAGCAGGAATGCCTTCACTGGGTTGAGAAGGTGTGTTTGGACTATCATCCGTAGGCTTTCCAACCATAATATTCCCCTTTTGAGATTCACGTCATAAAACGTGTAATTATCATTATCCCCGCTGTTCCTATGGTAAAACGAGATTTTAGCCAAGCTATCCTAGCAAGCTTTGGGAACAAAATTTCTAAAACCTCAGCTCTTTTGACTTCTTATCAGAGACTTCTCTCGCGTAGCCTTTGCAGGCTTGCAACGCGATTAGTCCCTAATCGCCGTCGCCGTAGACTCCGATAATTCGTTGGGCATGCGCTGGAACAAGTTGGGTTCTAAGGGCACCATAAGCCATGCTGCCGGCACCGGTGGTAGGTTGCACTGCGTCACAACCATTCGTAGCTCCGTCGAGTTGGACTTAAAGCCGCAGGTCGGCAGTAGCAGGCGATCACCCAGGCGTGATTGTTTGGTTTTTGCATCGGTCAGAGTTCGGCAATAGGATCGGTCACTGGCTGCCAGCGATTGCTCCAGCGTAAGGAACTTGCCCTGCTCTGCCAGAACCCGCGTGGGGCTGGCATTGGCCAGAAGGGTGAACTTGGTTTGGTGGGCAGCTTCCTTGGCGACCAATTGCTCATCGTAGGCGTGGCCTGCCACGGCCATGCAGTTCACGCGCTGCCCACCATCAGGGCAAGGATGATCAGCAGCACCCAGCACCGTATCCGCCATCACGCCAACACCTTGAGCGCTTGGGCATACAACGCTTGCCGATCGGCCACTCCATTCTGATCACCATTGATGCGCTGGGTGATCCTGTCGAACTGACTAGTGTCGGCAAAGGTGTTGTCGGTCTCTTTGCCAACTAGCCCCGTCGGTGCGATTAAACGCTTGTGGCTCCGGTCGTGCCTAGGGATATTCTCTAGCTCTCAGCTTAAGTAATACAACCACTCATCCACGCACGGAACTATGAACTGGGGGGGGGGCTGTTTTTAGAGTCGATGTCGCTAATACGACGGGGAAAACCGTCCTTGTTTATCAGGTTATTGTTTTGATACTCAGCAGGGGCGGTCAGGATGGGTCGTAATCTGGGGGAGTTGGCTAACACTAAGCTTCTATGGCCAGAAACGCACAGATTTCAGCGTCAGATAGGAGTTACTCAAGAGCCTCTGGAGATGCTTGAATTCTCCGCCGAGAAGATCAACCACCTATCTCAAATAACATACAAAAAGGGCCCTCGAAGGGCCCTTTTGTACTCAAACCAAAATCACTTGGTCAGCCAGGACTCAACGGTATCTGAGCCGTGTTCTGCCTTCCACTCCTTCAGACCTTTGTGATTCCCACCTTTGGTTTCGATGACCTCGCCAGTGTACGGATTTTTGTAGACCTTCACCTGACGTGGCTTACGAGTGCCAGCTTTGGATTTGACTACTGGAGTGCTGCGGCCAGTCTGAGGATCCAACAAGTTGATGATGTTAGACAGGCTGTAACCGTATTCAGCAAGCAGAGCGCGCAGCTTCGACTCAAACTCTATTTCCTTTTTGAGACCAGCATCGCCTTTCAGTGTTTCGAGAGCCTCGAGTTGTTCGGCAAGGTGTTTTTCGAGTTGGCGAAATTCAGCAAGTTTGGACATGTTTAGTCTCTACGTAGTTAGTCCCATAACAATACACCAACTTTGGAGTTTTCCGTCAATCGTTTAGGTATAAGATCCATGAGTAACGATCACGAAGACGCGCACTGTGGAGTCTGGGCTCACACTCTAAATTTATTCGTTCCCTGTCAAAAGCGAAGTATTGAGGTCAACATCTTTGTGGCATGGATGTGTCTATGAAACTAGGGGTTATTCAGGATGATGTGCTGAGTATTCTGAGATTTACCCAGCAGCTGCAGACGCGGCTGTGCCTTATAGGTCGGTTGAGCAAGGGCGAATCGCGACTTACTCCGCTCACGCCGAGTATCTCACTAGCGAGATACTGAAAATCATGCCCGTCGGGACATTGCCGACCAATTTGAAGGGTTCCCGTCTTGAGGCAGATTTTGGTATGTAGATCGGACACCGGGCCCAGCCCAAGCAGGCCTTTTAAATCCACTGAATGTCCAGTCACGCCTCGGGCTACTTCAACGGCTTCTTGCGGATTGACCTGCTGACTAAGGTAACCATCGCCCTGCCTCTGCCCAAAGTCGTCGGTGTGTGTAAATCGATGTAAGCGCCTCCTAAAACAGGCATATTGGATTGTAGAGCATAGCCACAGTGTTAATTGGTCAGTACAGCAGCTATTTTTGGGAGCATGAATCTTGTCAGCTGAAAGTAGTACCAAGATGATTACAGCCCATACCCCGTGGACGGTTTTTCTGGTGTTCTTGCGCTTGGGATTCATCTCCTTCGGAGGGCCAATTGCACACTTAGGTTACTTCCGCGAAGAGTTTGTTGTTCGGCGCCAATGGCTCAGTGAGCGTAAGCGTCCGCCGAACTCACCTTGCGTGATTCAGGCAGGTACCCACTGATGCGGCAGTAGTTGGCCGATCTCACTCGCCCGCTGCGTCGGCAGTCGTGTCAGCACGTCCTTGAGATAGGCATACGGATCATGCCCGTTCATGCGGGCCGACTGGATCAGGCTCATGATTGCTGCCGCGCGTTTGCCGCTGCGCAGTGATCCGGCAAACAACCAGTTCGAGCGTCCAAGGGCCCATGGCCGGATCTGGTTTTCGACCTGGTTGTTGTCGATGGGCACAGCGCCATCGTCCAGGTAGCGAGTCAGTGCCAGCCAGCGCTTGAGGCTGTAATCCAAGGCTTTCGCCGTGGCCGATCCGTTGGGCACAAGATCACGCTGGGCCAGCATCCAGTTATGCAGTGCGTCGAGGATCGGTGAGGCCTTTTCCTGCCGTATTCGCCAGCGCTCTTCATCGCTCATGTCCCGTGCCTGCCGCTCGATTTCGTATAAACCGCCCATCGCGTGCAGTGCCTGTTCAGCCAACTGGCTTTTGTTCGCCGCGTGAAGATCGAAGAACTTGCGGCGGGCGTGGGCCATGCAGCCAATTTCGGTGATGCCCTGCTCGAAGCTGGCCTTGTAGCCAGCGAAGTCGTCGCAGACCAGCTTGCCATTCCACTGACCAAGAAAATTGCGCGCATGCTCGCCGGCACGGCTGGGACTGAAGTCGTACACCACCGCTTTTAGATCGGCGAAGGGCGTGGTGCTGTAGGCCCAGACGTAAGCCCGATGGGTTTTCTTCTCGCCTGGGGTGAGCATTTGTACCGGGGTTTCGTCAGCGTGGATCACGCGTTGGGCTAGCACGGCTTCGCGCAGGGCATCGACTAGCGGCTGGAGCTGCACGCCGGTTTGTCCGACCCACTGCGCCAGTGTCGAGCGGGCGATGGCCAGGCCGGCGCGGCCAAAGATTTTCTCTTGCCGGTACAGCGGCAAGTGGTCGGCGAATTTGGCCACCATCACGTGAGCCAGGAGGCCGGCGGTGGGGATGCCCTTGTCGATCACCTGGGCCGGCACGGGGGCCTGGATCAGGGTTTCGCACTGGCGACAGGCCCATTTGCCACGCACGTGCTGTTCGACGGTGAATACGCCCGGCGTGTAATCCAGCTTTTCGCTGACGTCCTCACCGATGCGTTGCAGCTGGCAGCCGCAGGCGCATTGGGTGTTCTCCGGTTCGTGACGAATCACGGTTCGCGGAAATTGCGCGGGCAGCGCTGTGCGCTTGGGTTGTTGGCGCGGTTCGGCTGGAGCAACCGGAGGATTGACGGCTTTCAACTCCGCCTCGATGGCGGCGATGTCGGTGTCGAGCAGGTCATCCAGCAGGCTGCCCTGGTCAGGGCTCAGCTGCTCGCTGCGCTTGGCGAACTTGTGCCGCTTGTACCAGGCGATTTCGTGGGTGAGCTGCTCGATGATGGTTTGATCACGGTGGATCTTTTTGCCCATCGAATCGACCTGCGTGAGCAACTGCGCGGCCAGGGCGCGCAGTTGCTCAGCTGTCAGTTGGTCGAGATTGGGCGAGGAAGTCATGCCGCTGATTGTGCCAGAGCAGGCGCTCAGCGCAGATACACCGATGGGCTAATGGCTGGTGCTACAGCACTGTGATTGCGCCGGCTGCACCAACGCGCTGCCAGGGCAAACCCAGAACCAACGCCTGAAGTTGCTCGCCGTCGAGTTCGACTTCCGAACCGTGGCGGATGCCTGGCCAGTGAAACTTGCCCTGGTTCAATCGTCGTGCGGCCAGCCAGATACCCACGCCGTCATGCACCAGGACTTTCATGCGGTTGGCGCGGCGATTGGCGAAGAGATAGGCACAGTGCGGCTTCGCCGCACCGAACACCGCAATCACACGGGCCAACGCGGTCTCGGTGCCGGCGCGCATGTCCATCGGTTCGGTGGCGAGCCAGATACTATCGATACGGATCACTGGGCGAGCCCCCGGACAAAGCGGGCGCATCCTTCAGGATCGGAAGCTGGCCATTTCACTGTGATCGATTGTTCGCCCAGCGGTAGCTCGATAATCACAGCTGGTTCAACTGGTCGTTTTGGCGTAACTCTCGCAGGAACGAACGCCGGCAACGCCGCTGGCAGTTGATCTCGATAAAGCGGTAGCCACTTGCGAATGACGTTGGCATTGATGCCGTGGCGGATGGCAACGCTGGAAACGGTCGCACCGGGTTGCAGGCACTCCTGAACAACCTGGGCCTTGAACGGTTTGGGGTAAGAGCTTCGTTGGCGCATGGAAATCCCGGCGATAAGGGCTATCGCGTCCGCTTAAAAATGATCTGACCCCGAAAAGTTGGACGCCTTCTATGCCCGCCGTGCTTGAGTCCTGTATTCCACAGGGCTCAGGCCGCT
>NZ_WIWL01000246.1:0-13329 GCF_009600105.1 Pseudomonas sp. FSL R10-0056 | reverse complement strand
GGTCGAAACCGGCAGCAGGGCATTGCGCAGCACATGCCGTGACACCACTCGCCATGGCGCCAGGCCCTTGGCCCGTGCGGTGCGCACGTAGTCCTGACGTTGCACTTCGAGCATCGCGGCACGGGTCAGGCGGGCATACAGGGCGATATAGAACGTGGCCAGCGCCAGCACTGGCAGCACGGCGTGCTGCAGGCGGTCGAGCAGCCAGGCCGTGCCGTGCAGATCGAGGCCCAGGGTCTGAAAACCGTTGCTGGGCAACCAGCCGAGCTTGACCGAAAACAGCAGCACCGCCATCAAGCCGATCCAGAACCCCGGCGTGGAATACAGCAGCAACACCGCCAGTGACAACACGCGGTCAGGCCAGCGACCGACCCAGGTGGCCATTGCCGTACCGGCGGCGATGCCGATGGCCAGCGCCAGCCCCAATGCGCCGACCATCAGCACCAGGGTATTGGGCAGGCGATCGAGTACCAGGTGGCTGACTGGCAGGTTGAAGCGTGGCGACAGGCCGAGGTCCAGATGGGCCAGTTGGCCGAGGTAGCGTTGCAATTGCTCCAGCAGGCTCAAGTCCAGGCCAAAATGGCTGCGCCACTGCAGCAGGGTTTCGGCACTGGCGCCGCCGGACTCACCGGCCAGCACATCCACGGCGTCACCGGGGATCAGCCGCAGCAGCAAAAAATTCAGCAACAGGATGCCGACTACGGTGGGGATGGCCTGCCACAAGGTGCGCCGTGACAGGCGCCACATTCTGCGCCGTTCAAGCATGGGCGCCTCCGGTGTCAGCCAGGCTGATATTGGCCAGGCTGCTGTCCAGGCCGTTGGCGTCATCTTCGAAACCGCTGACCCGGGCGTTGTACACCGAGACCTGTTGCTGCATGACCAGGGTGATCGAAGGCACTTCTTCAATCACGATCTTCTGGAACGCCTTGAACAGCTCGCCGCGTTTTTGTTCGTCGGTCTCTACCGCGGCGCTTTCCAGCAGGCGGTCGACTTCGGGATTGTTGTAGTGGGTGCCATTGGAAAACGGCACGCCCTGGCGAAAATTCTTCGACCAGAACAGGCGTTGCACACCCACCGTGGGGTCATACAGGGTGCCCATGCCGACCACGGCAAAGTCAAAGTCGCGGTCGGTGTAGATACGTTTGATATAGGTGGGAAAATCCTGGGCGCGCAGTTTCACTTCGATGCCAATGCGTGCCAGGGCACTGCGCACATAGGTGGCAGTGCGGCTGTAGCTGTCGCCGTAGGGCAGCGGGTCGAGGGTCAGGCTGAAACGCCAGGTGCCTTTTTTTACCAGCCCGGCCTTGTCCAGCAATGCATTGGCTGCCTCGGTGTCGAAGGGATACGGGTTGGGGCCCTCGTAGACGTAGTTGGCGAAGCTTTTCGGGATCGGTGAATAGCTGGCTTCGGCGTAGCCGTAGTACACCACCTTGCGGATCACTTCGCGGTCCAGGGCATGGGCAATTGCCTGGCGCACCTCGAGGCGAGACAACAGCGGGTTATCGAGGTTGAACTCGAGCATGGTCGGGGTAATGGTGTAGCGATAGCCGCGGGTAGTGGCTTTTAAACGGCCGGATTTGGTCAGGCGCTCCAGCTCGCTTAGCGGCACCGGGCTTTGCCCGCCTGCATCCAGCGTGCCGTTTTCAAACGCGGCCAGGCGCGCGGCACCGTCGGGGATGACTTTGAGAATCAGCGTATCGACCACCGTTGCCGCCGGGTCCCAGTAGTTCGGGTTGCGTTCGTACTCGATAAAACTGCCGCGCTCCCAGCGCTTGAAACGGAAGGGGCCGGTGCCCACCGGGGCGTTGTTGTGCAGATTGCTCAGCGGGTCGCCCGAGGCATACAGGTGCTTGGGCAGGATCGGCGTTTCACCGCCGGCAAAACCGCGAATCAAGTACGGCGCCGGCTTGCTCAAATGAACGATGGCAGTGTGGTCGTCGGGGGTGTCGACCCGCTCCAGGTTGGCAAAGGTACTGGAACCCCGGGGGTGAAAACGCTTGATCAGGTCCAGGGAGAACGCCACGTCGGCCGAGGTGAACGGCTCGCCGTCATGCCATTTGACGCCTTCGCGCAGGGTGAAGCGGTAGCTCAAGCCATCAGGGGCGGCCTCCCAGGCGGTGGCCAGTGCAGGGCGGGCATTGAGGGCTTCATCGTAAGTCAGCAGCCCCTCCAGCACCTTGCTGCTGGCGGTGACGCTGGTACCGGCGGTGGTGTTGAAAGAACTCAGCGAAGGCGGCTCGGGATTGATCAGCAAGTTGAACACCCGGCGTCCGCTGACGGCCTGCCCCGTGGCATCGGCCAGGGCAGTGGGCAGGAACGGCACGCTGGCGCCGAGCGCGGACAGGGCAGACAGGCCAACAACAAATTGACGACGGGTAAAGGGCATGGCGGTCTTCCTGGGGTGGGTTAGCGGCGCAGGCCGGCCTGGCGCAAAAGGGGCAACACGCGCTCGCCAAACTGTTCAAGGTCGGGGGCAAAGTCGAAGAAGCTCAGTTGCAAGCCGTCGATACCGGCCTCTTTGAGGCGGATGATGTCGCGCACCACGGTCTCGGGGCTGCCGACCAGCTGGATATTGCCGCCCACATAACGCTCGGCCGGTTGATGGCCGCGCCAGGCATGGGCATCACTGGCTTCACGGGCATGGCCCTCCAGTGCACCGGGGTCACCTGCGGCCGTGATCGCGGCGTGGACTTCCCAGGCTTCGGCATCGCTGTCGCGGCAAATCACCAGCGGGTTGATCAGGGTGCGCACCTGACGGCCATAGCCACGGGCGGCGTGTTTGATGCGCTGCAAATGCTCGGGCAGTTTCTCCAGCGCGTTTTCGATCTCGGCACTGCCGGGGCTGGTGGTGAACACAATGTCGGAATGCCGTGCCGCGAAGTCGATACCGGCGGGTGAGCCGGTGGCGTTGACCAGCACCGGACGGCCAAAGGACGGTTTGACGCTGACATAGGCCTCTTCGAGCTTGTAATGATCGCCGCTGAAATCGACGTTGTCCGGGCTGTGCCACAGTTCCTGCACCACGCGGATAAATTCGTCGGCCTGGCGGTAACGCTGATCGTGCTCGATGGGGGCCTGACCGAAGCGCCGGTGTTCGCGATGACGATGCCCGGTCACCAGGTTCAGGCCCCAGCGGCCCTTGCTGATATGGTCCAGGGTGGCGCCGAACTTGGCCAGGTGCAGTGGATGCCAGGGGCCATAGAGCACATGCAGGGTAGAGATCAGCAGGATGCGCGAGGTTACCGACGCCAGCGCTGCCTGAGTGATAAAGGCATCCAGTGATTCGTCGTGGTAGCGGATATCGCCCCCGTAGCCGCCCTTGCCCAACCATTCAGCGAGGGCAAACACCAGGTCAAATCCCAACTCTTCGGCGCGCAGGGTCAACTGACGGTTGTAGTCAAAGGTCCAGGTGGTACTGCGTGGCAGTGCCGAAGGGCTCCAGCCACCGGACTGCACCGGCAGGAACAGGCCCAGAAACAACGGTTGTTCAAAGGCACGGGACAGCGGGCTTTGAGGAAAATCCAGAGGGGAGGGCTGACGTGACAAGGCGAAGGCTCCAGGCAGGGGATAGGAAAACGCGGGCTATTCCTGCACTTGCGCAGGGCTGGTCAGCAGGTAGGCGACGGCTTCGCTGTTGTGCGGGTTGCGATACCGGTGGGGCCGTTCGGCGCGAAACAGGATCGAGTCGCCAGCGTGCAGCACAACCAGTTCGTCATTGATTTTCAGCTCCAGAGTGCCCTCGGCCACCAGCAGGTGGTTTTGCACGCCATGGGGGGTGCCGGGCACTCTTTCCTCGGCCTGGGGCCCCAGGCGCAGCTCGTTGAACGTCACCAGGGGGGCGGCGTGCTCAGGGGGCAGGGCGCGGCGTATAACCATGCCGGCGCCGTCGGGGTCGAGGAACTCGGCGATGGACACCTTCAGTGCGGCGGCGACTTTGCTCAGCACCTTGACCGAGGGAAAGCTGCGGCCTGCTTCGATCTGCGCAATCATCGCGCGGCGCACACCACTGGCATGGGCCAGTGCCTCCAGGGACAACTGGCGCTTGTCGCGCAAGCGCTGCAGGTTGTGGCTGATACGTTTGGCGACAGGATCGTCGCCCTGTGGATCACGCTCGGGCAAGCTGAAGGGAACGCTGCCGCTGCTGTCGAGAAAACCGGTAGGGATATTCATGGGCGTGAACCTGCAAGTGAGGTGAATGCAGGTGAATTGTCAGGGCCATGGGGGCGACGGCTCATGATGATTCCTTTTCATGCGGTCCGAAAAGTCATGAGATTACCGAGGGTTTTTTAGATCCATAAATAATTAATTCCGACGTTTAAAGACCCGTTTTGAATAAGAGATACCCTGACAAAACCGCTCTATGGTTATGCCCCGTTGGGCGTTGACCGCCAGAACACGGCTGACTACTGTTTGCGCCACTTGATTTCACGATCACCACGCAGGGAGTCAGCATGAGCGACATTCAATACCGCAACCTGGGCCGCAACGGCGTGAAGGTTTCGCCCATTACCCTGGGCACCATGATGTTCGGCGGGCAGACCCCGGACGACGTCGCCCGGCGCATCACCGACCGCGCTTTCGAGCAGGGCATCAACTCCATCGACACCGCCAACGGCTACAACGACGGTGCCTCGGAAGCCGTGGTGGGCCGTTTGATCGGTGATCGTCGTCAGCACTGGGTACTGGCCACCAAGTTCGTCAATCCCAACCCGGGCGGCAGCGGGCCGAACAACAGCGGAGCCTCGCGCCAGAACGTGATTGCCTCGGTGGACGCCAGCCTCAAGCGCCTCAATACCGACTATATCGACCTGTTCTACCTGCACCGCGAAGACCACGACACCCCGGTGGACGAAACCCTGCGCGCGCTGGATGACGTGATCCGGGCGGGCAAGATCCGTGGCTACGGTTTGTCCAACCACCGCGGCTGGAAACTTGCCGAATTCAGCCGCAGCGCCGACCTGCTGGGCATCCAGCGTCCGAGCGTGAGCCAGCCGCTGTACAACCTGGCCAACCGTCAGATCGAAGTCGAGCACCTGCCGGCGGCGGAGCATTACGGCATTGGCGTGATCTCTTACAGTCCGCTGGCGCGCGGTGTGCTCACCGGAAAATACGACCCCGATCAGGCCCCTGGCCAGGACACCCGCGCCGGGCGCAACGACCCGCGCCTGCAGCAAACCGAATGGCGCCCCGAGTCCCTCAATCTGGCCCAGCGCATTCGTGACTATGCCGAAGGGCAAGGCATTACCGCAGGCCAGTTCGCTTTGGCCTGGGTGCTGAATAACCAGCTGATCACCTCGGCCATCGCCGGGCCGCGAACTGAGCAGCAATGGGAAGACTATGTGCCAGCGTTGAACTACAGGTTCACCGCGCAGGACGAAGCCTTTATCAATGATCTGGTGGTCACCGGGCACTCGACGACACCGGGCTACAACGACCCGAGCCATCCGTTTTTCGGACGCAAGTCGCGGGTGTGAAACCCCGGCTGTCAGATATAAAAACGCCTTCGGGCGTTTTTTTGTGAGCGCGATAAATCCGCCCTCAGCCCGGACCCTTGGGGCTGCGGATTTTAAATAAAACTAATTATTTACCACCTTTGCCCTCGACTTGAGCCATAGCCTTTTTGCTCCATTTCGTTAAACAGGCCAGGCGCCATGACCCATGTGCATCACCACACACCGTCACTGACGGCGGTTGACCCCAGGGGCTTGAGTGTACGCAGGGTGCAATACCACCGTCTGAGTACACAGCAGAGCCCCCGGGCGCGGATTCACGAAACTGTCTTTGGCGCCACCGGTTTTGTACTCGGGCAGTGGGACCCGCGATTGGGGGCGTTGCGTCGTCATGGGGCCACAGTCGCGGCCAATCAACGCCAGATTTCCAGCCTTTCAGGGCTGGCGTTGCGCACTGACAGTGTCGATAGCGGATGGCATATCACTCTGTTTGGCGTCGCGCAGCAGATGCGCAAAACCTGGAACGGGCGCGGGCATCAGCAGTGTTTTGACTACGATGCCCAGTCCAGGCTTGTGGCCGTTCATGAACAGCGCAGTGATGAGCCCCACGGCCGATGTCTTGAGCGTTTTACCTACGGGGCGGCCGATGCAGCGGACAGGGCGCGGAACCGATGCGGCCGTCTGGTCCGCCATGATGACCCGGCTGGCAGCGTCATCAACGAACATTACGATTTGACCGGCGAGGCAAACAGCCAGTCGCGGCGTTTCTGCCAGGCCCCTGAAGCGCTCGACTGGCCTGAGCCGCAAGCGTGGCGCGATCGACAATTGGAGGCTCGGCATTACCTGACGGCCTGGCATCGCAATGCGCTGGGTGAACTGCTCGGGCTGCGTGATGCCAGGGGGAACCGGCAGCGCCTGGAATATAACGTTGCAGGGGAACAGGTAGGTGTTGGCCTGCTTACGGCAGGTGGCAAGTCAAAACTGTTGGTGGATGAGCTGGTCTACAACGCCGCCGGGCAAGTGACGAGCGAGCGGGCAGGCAACGGTGTTGTCACCCGGGCTACTTACGCTGACGATGATGGCAGTTTGCGACGGTTGCAGGCCAGTCGCGGGGGGGCACAGGGTGGCATCTTGCAGGATCTGACCTACACCTACGACCGGGTAGGCAATGTGACCCATGTGGTGGATGGCGCTCAACCGACCACCTGGGCCAGCAACGCGATGATCCAGGCTTCGAGCACTTTTACCTACGACACCCTCTACCAACTGGTCAAAGCCAGCGGACGAGAAAATGCGCGCCACCCCGGTGGCGCCAGTACCCCTGCGGCGGTGCTCTTCGACACAACGGACACGCAGCAATGGCGCAACTACACGCGGCACTATCAGTACGATGCCGGCGCCAACCTGGTACAGATGCAGCATGTACCTTCTGCCGGCCAGGGCTACACCCGGCGTATGTCCGTGTCACAAACCAGTAACCGCAGCCAGATGATTGAGCCTGGTTCTCTGCTGGCTTCAGGCGAGGCGTTTGATGCCTGTGGTAATCAACGGGTCTTGGTGCGTGGTCAGGCCCTGGAGTGGAATGTGCGCAATCAACTGTGCCGTGTCACCAGCGTGCAGCGCACCAACGGTGAGAATGATGAAGAAGCCTACGTCTACGACGGTCAGGGGCAGCGGGTTTTCAAGCGTAGAACGACCCGGGCCGCAAACCTCACCCATGTGGATGAAGTGCGTTATTTGCCGGGGCTGGAGCTGCGCCTCAACCGGGCCACGGGAGAGCGCTCAAGTGCCTTGACGCTGCAAGCAGGCCGCACCGGGGTGCGTTTACTTGCCTGGGAGCAGGGGTTGCCCGATGGGGTCGAGAATGAGCATGTGCGCTTCAGCCTTTGCGATCACCTGGGCAGCGGCGTACTGGAGCTTGATGAGCGCGCGGCACTGCTCAGCCAGGAGGGTTTTTACCCGTTCGGGGCGACGGCATGGTGGGCGGCGAAAAGCGCGCTTGAAGCCACATTCAAGACCCTGCGTTACTCGGGCAAGGAACGCGATGCGTCCGGGCTTTACTACTACGGTTTGCGTTATTACGCGGCCTGGCTCCAGCGTTGGATCAGTGCAGACCCGGCAGGGACCATCGACGGCTTGAATGTTTATGCCATGGTCGGTAACAACCCGATAAATCGGATAGATCCTGATGGGCGGGAAGAAGATCTACCCCAACGCTATCGGGTCGTTGCCGGTCTGAGCCTGATCGTCATTTTTACCGCCCTTGGCTATGCCTTGGGCTGGCTGTTTAATGCTGCTCAAGCCGTTGCAGGACTGGGGGCAGTGGCAGGCTCGGCACTCTTTGCCTTGAACCGGTATCTGGATTTGGCCGAGGCGCAACAGCCAGCACCAGGCCTCAGGGATGCGCAGGAATATGAGCTGGCGCAAAGCGTCACGGAAAAAGCCCTGGAGTTTGCCCGGGACATGGCGCTGAGCCCTGAAGAAACAGTCAAGCTGGTCAACTTTTTTTACAGCCAGCACAGTCAGGTTCTGCAGAGCACAGGTGTGGCGTTGGCGGTTTACCCCACCGTGCGTGGTGACCTATACGGATATGTCGTGGGCGTCGAGTATCGGGAGCGTTTGCGCGCTGTAGTGGCATCAGGGCGGCCACCCACCCGTGAGCTGAGGCATCTGGGCGTTCGCAGTCTGTTGCTTCGTGCTCACCGGGAGCCACAGGCCGCAGGCCCCTCGAGCGCCACGGGGACACCCGAGGCAACGGCCATGACCCGATTGCCCGGTAAAAGCGCGGCCGCAAAAAAACAGCCCCTGCAAAGCGCGAGGCCGGTCGCCGCTGCGCTCCCGCCCCCCCGTTCGCCTGCCGCCCTGACGATCGATGATTCAGCGGTGACACCTTTGCCAGCGGGCTCTGCGGGTATCAGTATTGCCCTGACCTTGAGCCATTTGCGCGAGGGGCGTTTGCGGTCGATTAACTGGCACCCCCACAGCGATCGATTAATGTCCGCTGACCTTATTGGCTATAACAACAGCCGCAGGCGAGGCGCCTGGCGTCTGATGTTCGAGCGCACGGGGAGCGCTGCCTACCGCGTTGTGGGGATACGAAATCCGCACTGAGGCACATACCCTTTTGAGCGGGGGCTGTGTTTGTCGGCAGCGGGGCTGGCCAGTTGGTTCAACTCGGTTCCTTCAGGCAATACCGGCTTGGCACCTCGCCCAGCACCCGGCGAAAAACGCTGGTGAAAGCGCTCGGGCTGCTATAGCCCAGATCGGTCGCCACTTGCGTAACGGCCTCGCCATGGCCCAGGCGCACCACCGCTGCCAACAGGCAGGCTTGCTGGCGCCATTCGACAAAACTGATGCCGGTTTGCTGGCGAAACAGGCGGGTAAAGGTACGGCGGCTCATGCCAACCTGCCGGGCCATATCATCAATCCCGATATCCAGCGACGGCTGCTCCAGCAGTGTGCGGCAGGCCCGCGCCAGCCTGGGCTCACCCGGTAGCGGCGCATTGAGCGAAAGGGGTGGCATCTCGGCTATTTCGTGGAGCAGCAAATTCATCAGCAGCCCCTCTCTGCGGGTTTCGTCATAGAGCGCAGGAATATCCGTGGCCTGGATCAATAACTGGTGCAGCAGCGGCGATATGCCGAAAACCTGACAATGCGCCGGCAGGCCAAGGCGCACAGACGCGGGCTCGCGGATATAGGTGTTCAGCATCGTGACCGGGCCGTTCATGCTCATTTCGTGGGGCACCCCCGCCGGTACCCAAATGGCCCGTTGCGGCGGTACCACCCAGTTGCCCTGGTCGGTAAACACCGTGATGACACCGCAGGCGGCATAGGCAAACTGCCCGCGGTTATGCCTGTGCAGGGCAAAGCGCTGCCCGTCGGCATAGTCAATGGCCGTGACCACAGCGTCGCGGGGGATATTTTCGCAGGTGTCGGATTCAAATTCGCCCATGGCCCGAATTTAATGATCTTTGACCTGATAGTGCAAGCGGGCCGATACGGCAAGTGTGCATAGTGGCATTTTGGTTGGTGCATGACGCCGCCCGCCTTGCCACTGGAAGCCCCCCACCTATGCAAAAGAAACATCTGATCCTGGCCGTGCTGGTGACGGCCGTTTGGGGGCTGAACTTCCCCATCACTAAACTGGGCCTGGCAGCTATCGATCCGCTGTTGCTAACAGCGCTGCGTTTTACCCTTGCGGCGTTGCCGTGGGTATTTTTCGTCAAACGGCCGCCGATTGCCATCAAGTGGCTGGCTGCTTATGGCTTGATTTTTG
Source organism: Pseudomonas sp. FSL R10-0056 (assembly GCF_009600105.1). Taxonomy (NCBI): domain Bacteria; kingdom Pseudomonadati; phylum Pseudomonadota; class Gammaproteobacteria; order Pseudomonadales; family Pseudomonadaceae; genus Pseudomonas; species Pseudomonas sp. FSL R10-0056. Next base: position 3,603 of record NZ_WIWL01000246.1, on the reverse strand, counting down.
GAGTGGCCATGTGGGCCCTGATCAATCTGGGTATTGAATGGGGCGTGCCCCCAGGAACCGCTGCGCTGCTGATCCAGTTCAGTGCTTTTTTCACCTTGGGCTGGGGGGTATTGCTGTTTCGCGAGCGTCTGGGCTTCGGCCAGATACTGGGGATGGGGCTGGCACTGTTGGGGTTGATCAGCATCATTGTGGCCAGCCCCGGCCGGGGCACGACCCTGGGTTATGGCCTGTTGCTGATCAGTGCTCTGAGCTGGAGTATCGGCAACGTCATTATCAAACAGTCGAAAGTGCGGGAGATGTTCGCCTTTGTGGTGTGGGCCAGTGTGTTTGCGCCGCTGCCGCTGTTGGCTCTTACCTGGCTTGCCCACGGATCTGCGCCTTTTACCTCTTTAGTCACCCACTTTGAGTGGGTGGCGTTGTTTTCCCTGTTGTTTCAGGTCTACGCGGCGACGCATTTCTGTTACTGGGGCTGGAATCTGTTGCTGCGCGAGTACCCGGTATCCAGGGTGGCGCCGCTGTCCCTGCTGATTCCGGTTTTCGGGATCGCAGGTTCGATGCTGATGCTGGGGCACAAGATTGGGTTCAATGAAGGGCTTGCGATTGTGCTGATATTGGCGGCGCTGGCAGTGGGGTTTGTAAAAGGGCCGGGGCTTAGTCCGAGATTTCAGTTACCGGGATGGCCTGGTCGTCAGAAGTCTGCGCGGCGCTTTTCTTCTCTCGACGATCGTTGATCCATTTGCCGACCTGTGCCGGGAACTCGGCGGGTGATTTACGGCCGACCTTTCGGGCAAGATCAAGAATGGTTTGTTGGGCCAGGGCCTCTTCCATGCGCTTTTGTGCCGTCATCATCGCCGCGTGAACCGAACAGTGGCCGTCCAGCGCCCAGGCAGGCGGCGAGCCTTCGAAGAGTGCGCAGCGGCCACGAATTTCCCGGCAATCGAAAATAAGCTTTTGGCCGTCGATAGCGTTGACGATATCGAGAATGCTGATTTCGTCAGCAGGCCTGGCCAGTTTGAATCCGCCGCGCACGCCTTCGGTGGCCACGACCAGTTTGGCCTTGGCCAGCTTGGTGAAGATCTTCGCCAGATAGTCCTGAGGTACGCCTTGCAACTCTGCAAGATCACGCACGCTCGCCTCACGGCTTTCGCCGCCATCGCCTACCAAAAAGAGCAGGCAGTGAATGCCGTACTCAACGCCCGCGCTGTAAAGAGACATCAAAATCTCCGACTGAATTAGTCGCATATTTTAGCAGTGATCAGTCAGGCGAGCAACGCTCCTTGGGCGTGACAGCAGTGGCATGGACCACAAATAAAGATTGCTCTCTGTAACTACGACTAATATAGTCGCCGTTATTGAGGTTCGGTGGTGATCGTCATTCGGGGTTGCTTTGCTCGGGCTTCTCATCAGGGGATAAAAAATGAAACAGCAGATTCTGATTATTGGCGCAGGCTTCGGTGGCATGTGGACCGCTTTGAGTGCAACGCGGCTGTTGGATATTCACGGCCACAACCAAGTCGAAGTGACCGTGCTGGCCCCCCAGGCCGAGCTGCGCATACGCCCGCGTTTTTACGAGCCTGAAGCGCACCGGCTGGTCGCGCCCATTGGCGAACTGCTCGACGCGGTAGGTGTCACCTTTATCAAGGGCGCTGCAGAGACCATCGACGTGCAGCAAAAACATGTGGTTTACACCGATGCTGCAGGCGCCAGACAAATTCATCAGTACGACAAACTGGTCCTGGCTACTGGCAGCGGCCTTGCGCTGCCTGACACCCAAGGTGTGGCGCAATACGCCTTCGACGTGGACCAGATCGAGCAAGCCATACGCCTGGAAAACCACCTCAAATCCCTGGCAGAACTACCACCAAGCCGTGGTCGCAACACGGTGGTTGTGGCGGGCGGAGGCTTCACCGGCATTGAAACGGCAACCGAAATGCCGGCCCGTCTGCGCGCCATACTGGGCGAGCATGCAGACATGGAAGTGATCATCGTGGATCGGGGTGAAAAAGTCGGGGCTTCACTGGGCGCCGAAATCAGCCAGTCGATCGCCGAAGCCAGCGATGAGCTGGGGGTGACCTGGCGCTTGAAATCGTCTGTGGTAGCCGTCGACGAGCAAGGCGTAACCCTGGGTGATGGTCAACGAATCGAAGCGAAAACAGTGATCTGGACCACCGGTGTACGGGCCAGCTCGCTGACGGCGCAAATCCCGGGGGAGCGTGATGGGCTTGGGCGTCTGCATGTGGACGCGCACCTTCAAGTCATAGGCCAGCAAGACATCTTCGCCACCGGCGACGTGGCTTATGCCGCCACGGATGACCTGGGCAACCATGCCCTGATGACCTGCCAGCACGCCATCGTCCTAGGGCGCCACGCGGGCAATAACGTTGCTGCGCAGATACTGGGCGTGGCCCCGGTTGCCTACAGCCAGCCCAAGTACGTTACCTGCCTGGACCTGGGTGGCTGGGGAGCGGTCTACACCGAAGGCTGGGATCGCCAGGTCAAGTTGACCCGCCAGGAAGGCAAATCGTTGAAGACACAGATCAATACGGTGTGGATCTACCCGCCGGCTGCCGACCGCGATGTGGCCTGGGCGGCAGCGGACCCATTGATTCCGATTGCCTGAAATATCAGGGTGCTTAACCCTGCGCGCTTTCAGTGGCCGGGCGCAGGATATCGCGACACCCCAGCTCGTGGCTGATATCCATGCGCCGATGGGCAATACGCCAGCCGTCTGATGTTGAAACCCAGCGATCCTGATATTCGGCCAGCGATTCATAGGTCAAGCCTTGCATATTGCCGGCGCCGCGATGGGCTGCGCGGACATAGATGCGGCTCACGATAGTTGAATCGCTGGACTCGACCAACAGATTGCCGAGCAAGTGCTGCGAAGGCCCGCAGCCATCCAGGTGCACACGAATCATGGCCACAATCGGCCCGCGACCTTGAAGCTGATGCAAACCGCCATAGTCGGCAGTCGCCTCCTTGAGGAACACATCATCCATGGCAGCCCAGTCGCGCTGATCACAAGCCCGTGCATAGCGAGAAAGGACTGCATTGAGCTCACGCTCAAGCAGCAATTGTTTGATGTCCATCTTGTCCCCTTTATTTCAGTCTGCCGGTTGGGTTGGCGCTGAGCTGATGCTCGGCCTGACTGGGGGAGGGGTTCATCGTTCGTTTGGACTATTTGTGGGGGGTGTAGGGTAGGTGGGGCGGGTTTATAAGACCACTACAAAGAGCACTGAACGTCCAGGCAGGGTGGACGGGGCGAATTCGACAACCTGCCGACCGTCTTCCTGAATCAATTGAAAGAGAAGGTCAGTAATGGATCATGAAATGGAGAAATTTCAAAAAGCGTTGTTGGCTTCGGTACGTCAAATGAAAGCTGGCAAGGCGGTACGTACTACCGAAGTGACGCTATTGGCTGCGGCCTAGGCCAGGGCTAAAGCTGGCGTGTCCCAGAGCGCATCGAAGGGAACGACCAGCACACCTTCCGAACTCACAAATTAAGGTCGATGGTGTCCGCCTATTTTGATCTGACCCCGAAAAGTTGGACGCCTTCTATGCCCGCCGTGCTTGAGTCCTGTATTCCACAGGGCTCAGGCCGCT
>NZ_WIWL01000245.1:0-13997 GCF_009600105.1 Pseudomonas sp. FSL R10-0056 | reverse complement strand
GAGCGGGGGGATCCGGCCTGGGGCAGCGATCAGCCCACCGGCATCGGTCTGGAGCGCCAGCGCTATGCCGCCCGACTGGCGAAGGCTTCGGGCTTGCCGGTGTTGACCACTGGCGGTTTGCACTACGGCTCGCCGCCCAGTGAGGCGCAGTTGATGGCGGATTCATTGCGTGATGATTTCGGCGTGCAAGTACGGTGGAAAGAAGAGCAAAGCCGCACAACGTGGGAAAACGCCAAAATGACCGCAGACATTCTGCTGCCGCTGGGGGTCAAGCGGGTGGTCGTGGTGACGCACGGCTGGCATATGTCGCGTTCGGTCTGGAGTTTTGAAAAGGCTGGTTTTGACGTGGTGCCTGCGCCGGTCGGATTTTTCAGTGCCGACAATGCGCGACCGCTGGGGGGCTGGATGCCTGAGTACAAAGCGTTCTGGCAGTCCGGGCTATTGATCAATGAAGCGGTAGGGCAGATTGCCTATCCGTTGTTTTATCGCTGACCCATTAAGCAAAAGCCCCTCACCCTGGCCCTCTCCCGGAGGGAGAGGGGATTAAAGGCAAAAGCAGCTCTACGCAACACCACCTGTCAGCTCCCTCTCCCTCCGGGAGAGGGTTGGGGTGAGGGTAGAAGACGCAGAAGCACAAGGCTAGACCGTCTTGGCAATCCGGCTGGTGACCAGGGCCCAGCCAATCAGCAGGCTGCACAGGATGATCAGTGGCCATGAGCGCCATTGCAGGTAAGGCGTGAGGTTGTGCATGGGCACCACTTCGCCGTACATGATGCCTTGCTCGAACTGCGGAATTTGCGTGGTGATTTGCCCAAACGGGTTAATCAATGCCGTGACGCCATTGTTGGTGGCCCGAATCATCCAGCGCCCGGCTTCCAGGGCACGCATCTGCGCCATTTGCAGGTGTTGCAGCGGCCCAATCGAGGTGCCGAACCAGGTGTCATTGCTGATGGTCAGCAGGATATCGCTCTGGGCAGCAAGCCCGGCCACGAAGTCCGGATACACCACTTCATAGCAAATCAATGGCGCGATTTGATAACCCTTGGCCTGCAACATGGCCTGGTCCGCCGGGCCGCGGGCAAAGTCCGACATTGGCAGATCAAAAAATGCGATCAGGCCGCGCAGTACATCCTGCAGTGGCACATATTCGCCAAATGGCACCAGCTTCTGTTTCAGGTAAACACCATCGCCCTCGCCCACAGCGGTGATGCCGTTGAAGTAGCGCGGTTCATGTCGCACCTCCTGGCGGATCGGCACGCCGGTAATCAGCGCTGAGTTACGATCGGCGGCAAACCGGCCCATCATGCTCAAAAAGCCTTCAGCGTTCTCTTTGAGGACAGGGACAGCGGTTTCCGGCCAAACGATCAGGTCGACACGTTTGGAACTGAAGGTCATGTCACGGTAAAGGGCCAGCTGTGCATTGACCTGGGCCGGGTCCCATTTCATGCTTTGTTCGATATTGCCCTGGATCGCCGCCACGCTCAGCGGGTCACCTGAAGGGCTGGTCCAGGCGTGGTGCTTGAGGGCCTGGCCGACGACCCAGGGGCCGATCAGCAAGACCACCCCTGCGGCGACAAAAGCCTTGCGTCTGGCCTTGATCAGGCGTGGCAAATTGCACAGCAGGGCTGCGGTCAGGGCCAGAGTGAAAGACACCAGCCACATGCCGCCCAACGGTGCGAGCCCGGCCAAAGGGCCGTCCAGCTGGCTGTAACCGGAGTACAGCCATGGGAAACCGGTGAGGAACCAGCCGCGGAACGCCTCTTGAGCAACCCATAGCGCGGCAAATGCCAGGGTATCGGCCAACGGCGCTTCATTGCGACGGATCCAGCGCGCCCACACCCAGGCGGGCAGGGCAAAGAACCAGGCGATGGCTGCCGTGAACAACAACATCAGGAAACCGGCAAGCAGCACCGAAGCGCCGCCGAAGTGGTGGATGCTGTAGTAGATCCAGCTGGTGCCCGCGCCAAACAGGCCAAAACCGAAACACCAGCCTCGGCCCAGCGCCTGTTTTGGTGACAGGTCGCGCAAACCGAGATAGAACAGGGCCAGGGCAACCAGTGCCAATGGCCAGATATCGAAGGGGGCCAACGCCAGGGTTGTCAGTGCGCCGGCCACCACGGCCAGCAAGTTACCGGGCCAGCCGGGGGAGGTTATCCAGCGCATTTCAATCCTTGGTATTGAGATTTAGCGGGCAATAGGCGTGAGACGAATCAGATGGATCCGGCGGCTGTCAGCATTGAGGATGCGGAAGCGGTAGGGGCCGATTTCAGTGGTTTCGTTGCGTTTGGGCAAGTGCCCGAATGCGCTCATGACCAGGCCGCCCACGGTGTCGAACTCGTCGTCGGAGAATTCGGTGTCGAAGAACTCGTTGAAGTTCTCGATCGGGGTCAGGGCCTTGATCAGGAAGTCACCGCTGGGCAACGGCTTGATATAGCTGTCTTCTTCGACGTCGTGCTCGTCTTCGATGTCGCCAACGATCTGCTCGAGAACGTCTTCAATCGTCACCAGACCCGCCACGCCGCCGTATTCGTCAATCACGATGGCCATGTGGTTGTGGTTGGCGCGGAACTCGCGCAACAACACGTTAAGGCGCTTGGACTCGGGGACAAATGTCGCCGGACGCAGCAAATCCTTGATGTTGTACTTGTCGCCGTTCTCTTGAAGGATCAGCGGCAGCAGGTCTTTGGCCAGGAGGACGCCAAGGACGTCGTCGTGGCTTTCGCCGATCACCGGGTAGCGCGAGTGCGCCGCGTCAATGATCGCCGGGAGAAATTCGCGGGGGGTCTGGGTTGCCTTGATGCTGATCATCTGCGAGCGAGGAACCATGATGTCCCGTACCTGCAGGTCAGCCACTTGAATGGCACCTTCGACGATGGCCAGCGCTTCACTGTCCAACAGTTTGTTCTGGTGTGCTTCGCGCAGCAGCTCAAGCAGCTCCTGGCGGTTTTTCGGCTCATGGGCAAAGGCCTGGGTCAGCTTACCTAACCATGACTTTTGCCCGTTGCTCGATCGGTCTTCGCTCATAGCGATTTACTCGTATCCCTTGGTAGTTTCAGTGGGTGTTATTCGGTTTCGTCGTCTGCATACGGGTCAGGATGACCCAGTTCTGCAAGCAACGTTCGTTCCAGTGCTTCCATTTCTTCGGCTTCTTCGTCTTCTATATGGTCGTAACCCAGAAGATGCAAGCAACCGTGTATCACCAGATGGGCCCAGTGGGCCTCAAGGCTTTTGCCTTGTTCGGCGGCTTCGCGCTCGACCACGGCCACGCAAATCACCAGATCGCCCAATAGCGGGATATCGAGGAACTCATCAGGCACGTCTGCGGGGAAGGACAGCACATTGGTGGCGTAGTCTTTTTGGCGCCAGGTGTGGTTCAGTTCACGACCTTCGGGTTCGTCTACCAGACGAATGGTCATTTCCGAATCGGCGCTGCGCTGGCGCAAAGCCAGTTCACACCATTGGCGGAACTGGGCTTCGCTGGGGGCACTGGCGTCAGTCGCCAGTTGCAGGTCAAGCTCAAGCATCGTGGCGGTAATCCTTTGCAGCGGGCAGCGCGGCCAGCTTGTCGGCGGCTTCCTGTTCGTAGCGACCGTAGGCCTCGACGATGCGCTGCACCAGCGGGTGGCGCACGACGTCCTTGGACTGGAAGTGGGTAAAGCTGATGCCCGGCACGTCCTTGAGTACTTCAATGACATGGTTCAGCCCCGATTTCGTGCCTTTGGGCAGGTCGATCTGGGTGATGTCACCGGTGATCACGGCGGTCGAGCCGAAGCCGATGCGGGTCAGGAACATTTTCATCTGCTCGACCGTGGTGTTCTGGCTTTCGTCGAGAATGATGAAACTGTTGTTCAGCGTGCGGCCGCGCATGTAGGCCAGTGGCGCGACTTCGATCACCTGGCGCTCGATCAGCTTGGCCACGTATTCAAAACCAAGCATTTCGTACAGTGCGTCGTAGAGCGGGCGCAGGTACGGGTCTATTTTTTGCGACAGGTCACCCGGCAGGAAACCGAGCTTCTCACCGGCCTCAACCGCCGGACGCACCAGCAGGATGCGGCGGATCTGCTCGCGTTCCAGGGCATCAACTGCGCAGGCCACAGCCAGATAGGTTTTACCCGTACCCGCCGGGCCAATGCCGAAGTTGATGTCGTTGCCCAGGATCTCTTTGACGTAACGCTGCTGGTTGATCCCGCGAGGGCGGATCATGCCCTTTTTGGTGCGCAGCGAAACACTGGCTTCAGCCACCGGGTTGCTGGCGAGGTCTTGTACCGCAGACTCTTGCAGGAACAGGTGAACCATGTCCGGCGAAAGCTCGGTGGCCTTGGTTTCGCGGTACAGGCGGCGCAGCAGGTTTTCTGCCGAAGAAGTGATTTTCGGGTCGCCGATCAGCTCGAACTGGTTACCGCGATTGCGGATTTCGATCGTCAGGCGTTGCTCGATCAAGCGCAGATGCTCGTCGAATTGCCCGCACAGATTGGCGAAACGGCGGGCCTCAAAGGGCTCGAGAAGGAAGCGATGTGGTTCGATGGGTGCGTTCAAGGTCGTATTTAGCCGCCCTTAGGCAATTGATATGAAATTAAGGATAACGCTAGCAGGTCAAGCGTGAAAGGACTTCACCAAATGTTTGATGTGGGAGCGGGTTTGCTCGCGATTGCACCACCGCACTCATCCAGTCGGACCGTGTTGCGTGCATCGCGAGCAAGCCCGCTCCCACAAGGGACGATGGCGTGTGGTCAGTTCAGCAGCGAGCCCCGCAACGAGTGCGGCTGGGCCGCATCAATATGCACATCGGCGAATTGCCCGATCAACTGCGGGTTGTCGCAGCGGAAGTTGACGATGCGGTTGTTCTCGGTCCGGCCCTGCAACTCGCCCGGGTCTTTTTTCGAGTAGTCGGTTACCAGGATCCGCTGGGTCGACCCTACCATCTGGCGGCTGATCTCGAAGCCCTGTTGGTTGAGACGATGTTGCAGCGCGTTCAGACGCTCTTTCTTGCGCTCTTCCGGGGTGTCGTCCGTCAGGTCTGCTGCCGGGGTGCCCGGGCGCTGGCTGTAGACAAAAGAGTAGGAAAAGTCGAAACCCACGTCTTCGATCAGCTTCATGGTCTGTTCAAAGTCTTTTTCGGTTTCGCCCGGGAAGCCGACAATAAAGTCGGAGCTGATGCAGATACCCGGTACGGCAGCGCGCAGTTTGCGCAGCTTGGATTTGTACTCCAGCGCCGTGTGATTGCGTTTCATCGCCGACAGAATGCGGTCGGAGCCCGATTGCACCGGCAGATGCAGGTGCTTGACCAGTTCCGGGACTTCGGCGTGGGCCTGGATCAGGCTGTCGGAAAACTCCAGCGGGTGGGAGGTGGTGTAGCGGATACGCTCGATACCGTCGATCGCCGCCACCACACGGATCAGCTCGGCAAGGTCGGCGAGGCGGCCACCTTCGGTCAGGCCGCGATAGCCGTTGACGTTCTGGCCAAGCAGGGTCACTTCACGCACGCCGTTTTCAGCCAGGTGGATCACCTCGGCCAATACATCATCGAAGGGCCGGCTGACTTCTTCGCCGCGGGTGTAAGGCACCACGCAGAACGTGCAGTACTTGCTGCAACCTTCCATGACCGATACGTAGGCGCTTGGGCCGTCGATGCGAGGCTCTGGCAGGTGATCGAATTTCTCGATTTCAGGGAATGACACATCAACCTGCGGCAGTTTGGTAATGCGCGCGGCGTCAATCATTTCCGGCAGGCGGTGCAGGGTTTGCGGGCCGAATACCACGTCCACATACGGGGCGCGATCGCGGATCGCCGCGCCTTCCTGGCTGGCCACGCAACCGCCCACGGCGATAACCATGTCGGGGTTGGCCAGTTTCAGTTCGCGCCAGCGACCCAGTTGGGAGTACACGCGGTCCTGGGCACGTTCACGGATTGAACAGGTATTCAGCAGGATGACATCAGCGTCTTCGGCGCGCGCTGTGACTTCCAGGGCCTGATGTTCACCCAGCAGGTCGACCATGCGCGAGCTGTCGTACTCATTCATCTGGCAACCGTGGGTTTCGATGTAAAGCTTCTTGGCCATGGGTGTTCATCAAGTGGTTCAAAGAACCGCACATTATAGGGGTCATAGCCGTTGCTTCCTAGCGTTGTGCGTCTGATGGCTATGCTATAGTTCGCGCCCTCTTTTTTACCTTCAGATGCTTACCCGCCCACCATGACCAAACGTGAAGCTCCAATCTACAAGGTGATTTTCCTCAACCAGGGCCAGGTGTTCGAAATGTACGCCAAGCAGATCTATCAAAGTGATCTGTGGGGGTTTCTGGAAGTAGAGGAATTCGTCTTCGGTGAGCGCACACAAATGGTTGTCGACCCCAGCGAAGAAAAGCTCAAGGCTCAGTTTGAAGGTGTGGTGCGCAGCTTTGTGCCGATGCACTCGATTGTCCGTATCGATGAGGTTGAGCGGCTGGGCACGCCTAAAATCAGTGAAGCCCGTGGTGTCAGCAATGTGATGCCGTTTCCGTTTCCGATGCCGGACAAGTAAGGGCTTTTCTTTCCCTTCCCGCGCTCGCAATCCCTTCATGGCGACAGCAAGTCCCCTTGTCGATACGCCTGCGCCCCGGCGACATGGGCAATGGTCATTCCCGCAGTCGCCATGCGCCGCAATGAGCGGACATAGAGCAAGCCTTCGCGTTGACAGACCACTGGAGTAATACGGTCCGTGATGGGGTCAATGATGTCTGCCACCACAGCCCCCGCCTGCAGGTAGTCACCCACTTGCGCATAAAACACCAGCAAACCCCCCGTGGGGCTGTTCAACGGCTCGACGCCCGCTAGCGGGGTCGGCGGGTTGAGCAATGCCGGAAGTGCTTTTGGCTGCCCTTCGACTGCACCCGCATGGATCAAGTAGTCGATCAGCGCCTGGCTATCGTCACGCGCCAGTTCGTGGGTCACATCCGCCACCCCTCGCAGCTCAACGGTCACGGCAAAGCTGCAGCACGCCAGGGGGAAACGTGGCGCAAAGCGCGCTTGCATCTGCGCCCAGAACAGGGTGAACCATTCATCGAAGGACTGCCCGCCCGACTCGGTGGCCATAAAGCAGGCTCGGGCCCCCAGGTAACGGGCCAGGGGCTCTACCTGCGGCCAGAAGGCCGGGGCCAGGTACAGGTGCTGCACGGCTTCGAAGTCGCAGTGCAGGTCCAGGACCATATCGGCATCGCACGCCAGGGTCTGCAGGGTCTGACGCAGGGCCTGCACGTGGGTCAGCGGCTGCGTGGCGACCAGGACACGGCGCAAGGCCGAGCGGATCAGTTGCGTATTGTGCTCTGGATCCTGGGTCAACTGGCCCTCGACACTATCGCCCACCTCCTGACTGACATCCACAAAGAAGCGGTTGAAATTCTGTCGGCTTTCGTTATCAAAACGCCCCTGGGGCACGTCCATCAGCACCTGCTCTAGCCCCGCCGGGTTGGCCACGGGCACCAGCACTATGTGCTTGCGCAACAGGCCGGCCTGCTCGAGTTCCAGCATGCGCTGCTTGAGATGCCAGATCACCAGCATGCCCGGCAGCTCGTCCGCGTGCAGCGACGCCTGGATATAGATTTTCCCGTGCTCTGGCGCTGGTCCGTAATGAAAACTATGGATTTGCCGACAGGTGCCCGGTACGGCGGCCAGCACATCATGACGTTGGTGGTGCATGGGGGTTCTCCTATCGGCGCGGGCCGAGAAATGCCAGCCAGCGCCGCTCGGCCAGGCGAAACAGTCCCACCAGGGCAAAGGTGGCGATAAGGTATAGCCCGGCAGCGATGACAAACGAAGGGAAGGTCTGAAGGGTGGCCGCGTTGGCATCCCGGGCGACTTTGAGAATGTCAGGGACCGTGGCGGTGAAGGCCAGGGTGGTGGAGTGCAGCAACAGGATCACTTCGTTGCTGTAAACCGGCAAGGCGCGGCGCAGTGCCTGGGGCATGACGACGCGGCGGTAGAGCTTCCAGCCATTGAAGCCATACGCCCGGGCAGCTTGTACCTCCCCCCGGGCGATTGAACGGATCGCACCGGCGAAGATTTCCGTGGTGTAGGCGCACGTATTGAGGGTGAAGGCCAGCAGGGTGCAGTTGATGGCATCGCGAAAAAATGCGCCCAGCAACGGCTGCGACTGAACGGCGGCAAGGCTGTAGATGCCCGAGTAGCAGATCAACAGCTGGATATACAGCGGCGTGCCGCGAAACAGGTAAGTAAAGCCATGCACCGGCCAGCGCACCCAGCGGTTTTCAGAAACCCGGGCAATGGCCAGCGGGATCGAGAGTACAAAACCCATGCCGATGGAAGCAGTGGTCAGCCACAAGGTCATGGCCAGACCGCTGATCTGCTGGCCATCGCTATACAAAAAAGGCTGCCAATACGACAGCAATACTTCGATCATCGCGCACCCCGCTCGAACCCCACGGCGAAGCGCCGCTCAAGCCTGTGCAATACGCTGTTGGAGGCAACGGCTATCAGCAGGTAGATCACTGCCGCCAGCACCAGGAAGTTAAACAGTTGAAAACTGCTTTTTCCCGCGTCGCTGGCTGCCTTTACCAGCTCGGCCAGGCCGATGATCGACACCAGCGAGGTTGCCTTGAGCAGCACCAGCCAGTTGTTGCCCAACCCCGGCAGCGCAAAGCGCATCATCTGCGGGAACAGCACACGACAAAAACACTGCATCGGGCTCAGGCCGTAGGCCCTGGCAGCCTCAATCTGCCCAAAGGGCACTGCGAGAATGGCGCCGCGCAAGGTTTCGGTGAAGTAAGCGCCGTAGATAAAGCCCAGGGTCATCACCCCGGCAGTGAAGGCATCTATCTCTAAATAGGCCCAGCCCAGCCTGTCCGTGAGTTGGCCGAGCCAGGTTTGCAGGCCGTAGAAGATCAGCAGCATCAGCACAAGGTCGGGCACGCCGCGGATCAGGGTGGTGTAAAGCCGGGCCATCCATCGCGCCGCACGGCTTGTGGATAACTTGGCTCCTGCGCCCAGCAGCCCCAGAAACAGGCTCAGCAGCAGTGATATCAGCGCCAGCTTGATCGTCATCCAGGTGCCCAGTGCCAGCAATGGCGCGTAAACCTGAAGGCCGCTCATTTATTGCTGTACAGAACAAGATCCCCGAAATACTGCTTTTGCAGCCGTGCGTAGGTGCCATCGGCATGCAGTTGGGCGAGGCCTTTATCGAGCATAGCCTTGAGTGCTTGATTGCCCTTGAGGATGCCAATGGCGCTGGTGCCCGGCATCAGGTCGCTTTCAATCGCCTTGCCGGCCTCAAAGGCAGCACCCTGGGGAGAGCGCAAAAAGCCCAGCTCGGCTTGAACCAGATCCTGGAGGGCCGCGTCCAGTCGCCCGACTTGCAGATCAGCGTAGGCCCGATCCTGATCCGGGTATGCCACGAGTTTCGCCCCGGCCTTGGCCAGCACCGCCTTGGCATAGACCTCCTGGGTGCTGCCCTGCAGGTAGCCGATGGCTTTGCCTTTTACCGCCTGCAGGCTGGCATCCAGGCCAGCGCCTTTTTTGAACACCAGCGCATTGGGCGTGGTCATCACCTCGGACGAGAAATCAATGACCCTTTGCCGCGCCGCCGTCACGGCCATAGTGGCCAGAATGCCGTCGATCTTGCGAGCATTGAGGCTGGGGATCATGCCGTCAAAATCGATTTCGACCCACTTGCAGCTTGCCTGCACGCGCTCGCACAGGGCGTTGCCCAGGTCAATTTCAAAGCCCACCAGTGAGCCGTCGGCACTTTTCGAGGCAAAGGGCGGGTAGGTCGGGTCGGTGCCAAAACGTATGACTTGGTAATCCTTGGCCAGCGCCGGGGCAATGACTACGACACAAGCCAGCACGGCCACCACCAGCAGTGCCAGCATCCACAGTATCTTTTTCATGGGTTGATTCCTTATTGTTGTTGTAATAACCGCCCGTCGGGTCGCTATTGCCCGTCGGGCGACAGGTTGACCACTCAAGAAAGAATTCAAGGCGCCGGCCAGTCTTCCAGCGCCACCAACTCCCGGCGCATGCGAAGCAACCCGGGGGGGGCGTCGAACTCCCGGGCAAAGCGATGCCCGGAGTACACCGCGGCAGCAATTGTGCCCGGAGCCAGGCAATCACCGATCTGGATCACCTGCTGCACACCCCGGGGCTCCGCCTGCAGGGCGTCGAACAGACCCTGCTCAGGCTCGCGGGAGGTCACCAGCAGCACCCCTGCGGCAGGAATGAAACGCGGGCGCCCGGTGTAGGTGCACGCTGCCTGTACACCGTACGGCGTGAGGCTGCACAGCGTATGGGAGGTGATGATGGTGACATCCAGTTCCAGCAAGCGGCGCTGGATCCGGTGCTGTTCAAGGGTATTGTGGGTCCAGGGGGCAACATCTGCGGCCGGGGTGACATACAGCACCTCGACTCCCCGGGCAATCAGGCTCTCGGCCAGTACGCTGCCCATGTAGTAGTGGTCATCGTCGAACACCACCACGGGCGAAGGCAGCACAGCGCCTGCCATCACATCATCCGGCGTGAATACGGGCAGGTTTTCCAGCCCAGGGAGAGGCTGGCGCAACACACGGCCCAGGCCATCGTTGCGCCAACGCGAACCGGTGGCGACAAACACGTGGCTGGCTTCAATGTCGAGAACGTCCTGCACTTCAAGGCGGCTTTCACGGTAGATCTCGACATTGCCCAGACGGCTCAAGGCATCCACCCTGTAATCGACCACCCGCGACCAGCTCGCCAGCCCCGGTAGCCGGGACTCGCTGGCCACGCGTCCGCCCAGGGTGCGAGTGGCTTCAGCCAGCATCACTTCCAGGCCGCGAGCGCCGAGTACCCGGGCACACTCAAGACCGGCAGGGCCTGCGCCGATTACCAGCGCTCGCCCCTCGGCACGCCGGACCGGAACCTGCTCCGGATGCCAGCCGCGTCGCCATTCCTCGCCCATAGTCGGATTTTGTGTGCAGCGCATTGGCGTGCTGGTGTGATCGCCGCTGACGCAAACATTGCAGCCGATGCACTCGCGAATTTCGTCGGTGCGCCCCTGGTCGATTTTGTTGGGCAGGAAAGGATCGGCTATAGAAGGGCGGGCCGCGCCGATCAGGTCCAACACCCCGCGGCGCACCAGCGAGGCCATGGTATCGGGCGAGGTGAAACGTCCTACACCCACCACCGGCTTGCTGGTCAAGGCCTTGAGCCCGGTGAGGAATGCCTCCTGATAACCCTCTGGGGCAAACCGCGAGGTCACGCTGTCATTGGCCCAGTCGGCAACATTGATATCCCAAAGATCCGGCAGCTCGGCCAGCATGGAAAACACTTCGACGCCTTCGCTGTCCCGGGTCAGGCCGGCGCTGCCCTGCTGCTCGTCAACGGCCAGGCGCACGGCAACGGCGCAGCGGTCACCGACGGCATCCCGGGTGTCTTCTATCAACTCGCGCAGCAGGCGCACACGATTGAACAGCGCTCCGCCATATTCATCCGTGCGGCGATTGTTGCGTTGCGTCAGAAAGTGGAACGGCAAGCCCAGATCATGGCCAGCGTATACATAAATGATGTCAAACCCTGCATCACGGGCACGCAAGGCCGCAGCCCTGTGCAGCTCGCGCAGTTGCTTGATGTCGGCGCGGCTCATGGCGCGGGCCTGCACCGGGTCGTAGCCGCGCACGGGGGTATTGGAGGGGGCCCAGGGGATTTCGCGGCTGGTGCGATTGGGCGCGGAATAACCATTGAAGGCCAGTTCCACACCCGCCAGGCTACCGTGCCGGTGAACCGCGTCACACATGCGAGCCAGCGCCGGTATGTCGCGCTTGTCCCACAGGCGTGCTTCGATATAAGGCGAGAATTCGCTCAAGGGGCTGATTTCGCACTCTTCCGTGCAGACAACACCCCACCCGCCCTCGGCCTTTATTGCGCGCATACGTGCCATAGCCGAAGGATGTACATGCCCCATGCCATTACAGTGCGGTACCTGGTAAAAACGATTGCGCGTACGCACGGGCCCTATCTGGACCGGCTCAAACAAAATGTCATATCTCGGATCACGCACAGGTATTCCCCCGTGCCCAAATAGATCGACGCATTTGATACAAAAACAAAGAACAGCGCGTCAATCAAATGAGCACACTATTGCCACGTTTAAAGAGTGAACTGCGTGATGACACGCCAATAGCTACTGCGCAGAGCAAGACCGTGGGCAGCGAGAGGAAATCATGAGTTGTTTCTTGTAACGGGTCAAACCCGTTAAATCGAGGGTCGCGGCCTATCATCATATTCTGTTCAAGGCTCTAAAACAGGGCTTTGAACAATGATGGGCATAATAATCATGGGTGAAAACAACGTAATCAAGTTAACTTAAGCTTAAGTAAGGTTAATCTTTATTTGGCGTAAGAATAATTACCTAGATATATATTTAACAGCTTCAAGCTGCAGCGCTCAGCCCATGAATCACCCCGTGTGCATAATGCATAAGACGAGGTTGGTCTTCACGTAGCGTTTGAGGTTGTGCAGGCGCAGCATTAAGTTGAGTTGGGTAAAAAATGTTTTCGGTGCAGGGTTAAGTGATGCGCTATGAAAAATTCATGCGTCGCTCTATTAGTGCCACTCACCATCAGTCGAGTCATGCCCTATTACGGAATAACATTCTTGCGGACTTTGGTGGCTCACAAGCACGCGAGTGACCTGGCGTTGATTTCGTATGTGCTGGCGATTTTTTCTGTAGTGGCCGTGATGCTTTCAATGTCATTGGGGGCGACGGGTAATTTAATCGCTGAACATTCGGATGACATCCAGGAAAAGCCGTATCCGGCACAGGCACGTTGTCGCCAGCAAACCAGCAAGGGTTTGAAATCAGGGCAATGGTGAAAACGGCGAGCGGGCGTCGGTAGATTGCAGCTCCTGCAAATACTTGCGGAAGATCTGTCCGAGTATCTGGGTAGCCGTTTCGAGCTGGTCGCGCGGCATTTGCTCGGCCACCATGTCGGCGGTGTCCAGGGCGTCTTCGGCGCCGTTGACCGCAGCCATTTTCAGCACGATATAGGCCTGAATGTTGTTGGCCGGCACGCCTTCGCCTTTGAAAAACATGGTGCCGAGCTGGAACTGGGCCATGGCGTGGCCTTGCAGCGAGGCTTTTTCGAAGTAGCTCAGCGCCTTGTTGAAGTCTTGCGGGGTGTTTTTACCGTCGTAATAGAACTCGCCCAACTCGTATTCGGCTTCTGCATCCCCGGCTTTTGCCGCCTCTTCACAGGCTGCAAGCGCCTCGGCGAGGTCCTCAGGCTGAGTATTGAGGGTGCAGCGACCCATCGCTGGGATCAACAACGAGTTACCGCCTGCCTGGGCAAGCAACGGCTGTAGGAGCAACAGGCAGCCCAGTGCAAGGGCGCGGCCGGTGCGGTTCATGGGAATCGACGTACCTCTGGATGACGGGTTAACCCGATCATGGGATGTATAGGCGCGCATTATGAAATAAGCAGAGGCAACCTTACAAAGTCTTTACTCGTTTTTCTGCTGCCTGAGCGCGATATCCATTGATTTAAGACGATTATGGACGGGTGGGCTAAAAGATCTGCTCATTACTGGCATAAAAAAACGGCAAGGGCGCTCGCCCTTGCCGTTTCTTGGATTATTTCAGTGCAGCAAATGCGCGTTCTGCGGCGTCCAGGGTCAGTTGCAACTCGGCTTCGCCGTGGGCGATCGAGGTGAAACCGGCTTCGAAGGCGCTGGGTGCCAGGTATACGCCTCCTTCGAGCATCAAATGGAAGAAGCGCTTGAACAGGTCGGCATCGCTGGCCATGACGTCGTCAAAGGTGACAATGTCATCGGCGCCGCTGAAGTACAGGCCAAACATACCGCCGGCCTGTGTGGTCACGAAGGGGATGCCGGCCGCGTCGGCGCGCTGTTGCAGGCCATCGAGCAGGCGGGTGGTGTAATCGCTCAGCTCGGCGTGGAAGCCCGGGCGGCTGATCAGGCGCAAAGTGGTCAGGCCGGCGGTATGTTTGGCCTGTACTTCAGCGGCGCCGATGACATTGTC
>NZ_WIWL01000244.1:0-14302 GCF_009600105.1 Pseudomonas sp. FSL R10-0056 | reverse complement strand
TTGCCGGACAGGGTGCCCGCCTGGTAAACCGGGCCCAGCGGCGCGATGTGCTGCATGATCTCGCGTTTGCCGCCAAAGCAGCCGACGGGCATGCCGCCACCGATGATCTTGCCGAAGGTGCTCAGGTCCGGCGTCACGCCGTAGTGGGCTTGGGCACCGCCGAGGGCGACGCGGAAGCCGGTCATCACTTCGTCAAAGATCAGAACCACGCCGTGCTGGTCGCACAGGCTGCGCAGACCTTCAAGGAAGCCTGGCGCAGGCGGCACGCAGTTCATGTTGCCGGCAACCGGTTCGACGATGATGCAGGCCACCGTGTCGCCGACTTCGCTCAGCAGCTGTGCAACCGCGTCGATATTGTTGAACTCGGTGGTCAGGGTGTGCTTGGCGAAATCTGCCGGCACGCCAGCCGAGCTTGGCACGCCCTGGGTCAGCAGGCCGGAACCGGCTTTTACCAGCAGGCTGTCGGAGTGACCGTGGTAGCAGCCTTCAAACTTGAGGATATTGTCGCGGCCAGTGAAGCCACGGGCCAGACGGATCGCGCTCATGGTCGCTTCAGTGCCGGAGCTGACCATGCGCACCATTTCCATTGACGGTACGATGGAGCACACCAGATCGGCCATTTCGGTTTCCATGGCGGTCGGGGCGCCGTACGACAGGCCGTGCTCCAGTTGCGCACGTACTGCGTCCAGCACGTCAGGGTGGCTGTGCCCAAGAATCATCGGGCCCCATGAGCCGACGTAATCGACATAACGCTTGTCGTCCTCGTCAGTCACGTAGGCGCCTTCGGCGTGTTTGAAGAACAACGGCGTGCCGCCCACGCTTTTGAAGGCACGCACTGGCGAGTTCACGCCACCGGGAATGTGTTTCTGGGCGTTGGCAAACAGGGTTTCGGAACGAGACATGGTGGGCTCTCTCAGAATCAGGATTCGGTATTTAAATAGACAACAAGGTGTTGAAGGCCTTGGCGCGCAGGGTGACTTCCCGGGCACTTTCGGCGCCAAACAGGCCATGCACCACGGCCAGCAGGTCGGCACCGTGGGCCACCAGCGGCGCGGCATTGTCCAGGGTAATTCCGCCTATCACGCAGATCGGCAGGCTGAGGCGGGCGCGGGCCTGGTCCAGGGTCTCAAGGGTAGCGGTTGGCGCCCCGGGTTTGGTGCTGGAATTGAAAAAGCGGCCAAAGGCGACATAACTCGCCCCTTCTTTGGCGGCTTGCTCGGCCAGTTCGACCTGGCTGTGGCAGGTCGAACCGATAATTGCCTGTGGCCCCAGCAGGGCGCGGGCAGGGGTCAGCGGGCCGTCGGTCTGCCCCAGGTGCACGCCGACCCCCAGGCGGGCGGCCAGCTCGCCATCATCGTTGATGATCAGGTGTGCCTTGTAGCGTTCGCACAACCCGCGCAAGGCTTCGGCCTCGCGCAGTCGGCGGGCGTCGTCAGTGCTTTTGTCGCGATACTGCAACAGGGTCAGGCCGCCATCGAGGGCCGCCTCCACATAGGGCAGCAGTTTGCCAGCCAGCAACTGGCTATCAGTGATCGCATACAGGCCGCGAAGCGTCATGGGGTGAGCCTCATTGGTTACGAGCAAAAATCCAGCGGCAAGCGGCGCGGTACAAATTGCCCTTGCCCCAGTTGCTCTGCATCACGCAGGGTGCGCCATGTGTAATTGAGCGCGGTTTGCACGGCGCTGACCAGTTCTTCACCGATGGCCAGGCGCCCGGCCAACGTGCTGGCCAGGGTGCACCCCGAGCCGTGGTAACTGCCCGGCAAGCGATGGCAGGTAAAGGTGTGGCGGCTGCCGTCGCGGCTGTACAGGCGGTTATGCACTTCGTGCTCATCACCGTGACCGCCGGTGATCAGCAGGTGCCGACAAAATGGCAGGAGTTTTTCAGCGCACTCATCGGCGCTGCCATCGGGCAGTTCGGCCAGGATGCGGGCTTCGGGAAGGTTGGGGGTGGCAATGGTGGCCAGGGGGAGCAGGCGTTCGCGCATGGCGTAACCCACTTCGTCCTTGCCCAGTCGTCCGCCACCGCCTGCACGCAGCACCGGGTCACAGACCATCGGCAGATGCGGATTGGCCTGAAGCAGTTCGACTACGGTATCGACCATCTCCAGTGAACCGAGCATGCCCAGCTTGACCGCCGCAACGGTGGAGTCGCCGAGCACGGCATCGGCTTGCGCCAGTACCCACTCGCGATCCAGCACGCGGAAGTCGCGGACATTGACAGTGTTCTGCACAGTCAGGGCGGTCACTACCGGGGCGGCGTGACAGCCTTGAGCCAGCAGGGCTTCGATATCTGCCTGCAAGCCGGCACCACCACTGGGGTCATGGCCGGAGAGACAGAGGACAACGGGGCGAGAACTGTAGATATTCATGGTGCGCGAGCTTACCACCAAACAGTTTTTACGGGCGCTTGCTCGGTGTCAGGTTAGCGGAAGTTTGTAAGCCGTTGCCTGGCCTTAAGAATCTTCGGTCTCAGCGCTTATTTAGCTCTGTAATGCCCGTACTAGAGCCTTTGTGATGAATTGTTAGATGGTGTGTATGTGCCATTAATGGCTATGTTAAAGTGCCTTCAAATTATTAACCGGTCATTCGGTCGACGCGATCTCAAAGGGAATATGGGGTTGCCCGCGTCTTCGAGTGAGCTACGTTGGGGCTGTATGCGCTATTTGCTGATGATGTTGTTGGGCTGGCTACCGATGCTGGCCAGCGCAGTCGCTTTTGACGAATCCACACAAAGCCTGCCCTTGGGCCGCGTGATGCAGGTGTTCGAAGACGCGGGCGGCGAAGCGACTCTGGCAGATGTCACCGCACACGGCGAACTGTTCGAGCCCCATACCAAAGACACGCTGAACAAGGGCTACTCGCACTCGGCCTTCTGGATCAAAGTGGATTTGCACTACCAGCCACAAGACCCGCAGGTGCATCGCACCTGGCTGCTGGAGCTGGCATACCCGCCGCTTGATTCCATCGAGCTTTACCTGGCAGACGCCGCGGGCAACTACCGGCTGGCCGAACGAACGGGCGATGCACTACCCTTCGACAGTCGTCAGATCAAAGAAAACAATTACCTGTTTGAGCTCAACTTCAGCCCGGGGCAAAGCCAGACGGTGTACCTGCGTCTGGCCAGCCAGGGTTCGGTTCAGGCGCCGCTGACGCTATGGTCGGCCCAGGCCTATCTTGAAGAGCAGCCCGTGCGGATTTACATCCTGGGCCTGATTTATGGCGTGTTGCTGGGGATGCTGGTCTACAACCTGTTTATTTACCTCAGCGTGCGTGACACCAGCTACCTCTACTACATCTTTTATATTGCCTCGTTCGGCCTTTACCAGCTGTCGGTCAACGGTGCGGCAGTGCAGTACTTCTGGCCTGACAGCCCGTGGTGGGCCAATGCCTCCACCCCGTTCCTGATTGGTGCATCGGCGTTTTTTGGTTGCCAGTTCGCCCGCTCCTTCTTGCACACCGCCTCCCACAGCCGCTGGCTTGACCGGGCACTGATGTTGCTGATGGGCGTGGGTGCTCTGGTGATGGTGCTCGCACTGACCACCAGCTATGCCGTGTCGTTGCGCCTGGCCACCGGCCTGGCGCTGGCGTTTATTGTCACCATTTTTACCGCTGGTGTGGTGGCATGGGTACGTGGCCTGCGGGTCGCGCGTTATTTTGTGATCGCCTGGTCGGCCTTCCTGCTCGGGGGGCTGGTCAATACGCTGATGGTGCTGGGTTACCTGCCGAACGTTTTCCTGACCATGTACGCCAGCCAGATAGGTTCGGCAATCGAGGTGGGGCTGCTGTCGCTGGCGCTTGCCGACCGGATCAACGCCATGCGTGACCTGCAGGCGCGTACGCTGCAGGAATCGGGACAGAAACTGGCCGCCATGAACCAGCAACTGGCCCGTACCAACCAGCTCAAAGACGAGTTTCTGGCAACCGTTACCCATGAATTGCGCACGCCCATGAACGGTGTCATTGGCTCTCTGGAATTGATCAAAACCCTGGACATGAGCCCTGAGCTGGAGCAGTACACCAAGACTGCGCAAGGTTCAGCACGAGAAATGATGCACATGGTCAATGGCATCCTGACCCTGACCGAACTGCAGGCCGGACGACTGGTCGCGCAACCCCGGCCCTTCAGCCTGAATGAACTGCTGCAGGGGCTGAGCGATCAGTTCAGGCCGGCGGCACGCAGTAAAGGGCTGGAGTTTTCGTACGAAGTGGGCCGCAATCTGCCGGATCAATGGGTAGGTGATGCGGATAAAATTCGCCAGTGCATGGAGTGCCTGCTGGATAACGCGATCAAGTTCACCCGTGAGGGCGGGGTGATTTTGCGTGTTACCGGTAAACCCGCAGAGACCGGGCGCTGGGCGCTGGCGTTCAATGTAATCGACAGCGGCATTGGTTTTGTTCACCAGGAAGAGGCCGAACTTTATCAGCACTTCTTTCAGGTTGATGGCTCCATGACCCGTGAATATGGCGGCCTGGGTATCGGCCTGGCGATTTGCCGGCGCCTTGTGGAACTGCTCGGCGGGCGCCTGACCCACCATTCCCAGCCGGGGCAAGGCTCACAGTTCCAGCTGTTGCTGGAGCTCGAACCCTCGGTGCAAACCCCGTCGCACACGACTCCTTCGGCGTTGCAGCTGAGGGCGCCCGGGGAGTGTGTGGTCTTGCTGGTAGAAGGCCCGGAAAACCCTGTGGTAGTGCGCGCCATGTTGCTCAAACTGGGTTATCGCGTGCTCGGCGTTGACACGGGGCAGGCGGCCATAGAAGCGTTGCGCCGCGAGCGGGTCGATGCGGTGCTGCTGGCGTGCCCGTTGGCCCAGGTCTGTGCTACGTCGATGGGCAGCCAGCTGCTGACATTGGCCGCCTGTGCGCAGTTGCCCGTGCTGGCGCTGTTCGAGTCGCAAGCCCAGGCACAGCAAGCTCGCGAGCAGGTCGACGGGATCACGGATTATCTGCTGAAACCGCTGCGTTTTGAGGACTTGCAACAGACCTTGGCGCAACGCCTGCTGATCGACAAGAACGATAAAAACGCCGAGTTTTAGGCGTTTATGCCCCTTGTTTAGCCGCAGATGCGTGCTTCACTGGCTCATTGGTACGATCCCAAGGAGCCCGCGCAATGAACTTGCATCAATACGCAGAAACCCATCAGGTGACCAATCAACCGCCTTCAATGGACGGCGTGAACCTGTACCGCATTGACCTGCCGTTGCAGTATTGGAGCCAGCATTTCGGCGCGGGATGGGCGCAGGCGCGGATTGACGAGTACGGTGCCCTGGCGGGCGGCCCGCTGATGGCTGCGGGTTTTCTGGCCAATGAAAACAAACCGCAGTTTGTCAGTCATGACCGTTTCGGGCATCGGATTGATCTGGTGGAGTTTCACCCGGCTTACCACGAACTGATGCGCACGGCGATTGAGCACGGCTTGCCGTCCTTGCCCTGGGCCCACCCGCAACCCGGTGCCCATGTGGCCCGCGCATCCATGACCTACCTGCACAGCCAGGCCGAAGCGGGCAGCGGCTGCCCCTTGACCATGACCTTCGCCAGCGTGCCGGCCTTGCGTCTGCAACCGGACCTGGCTGCCATCTGGCTGCCCAAAGTGCTGGCCACTGAATATGACCCGCGTAATGTCGATATCAGCCAAAAGGCCGGCGTGACCCTGGGCATGGCCATGACTGAAAAACAGGGCGGCACCGATGTGCGTGCCAATACCACGCGGGCTTACCCCGTAGGGGCCAAAGGACCGGGGCAGGCCTATGAACTGCTGGGGCACAAATGGTTCTGCTCGGCACCCATGTGTGACGGCTTTCTGACCCTGGCCCAAACCGAAAAAGGCCTGAGCTGCTTTTTGCTGCCGCGCCATCGTCCGGATGGCAGCCGCAACCAATTCTATATTCAGCGCCTGAAGAACAAACTGGGCAATAGCTCCAACGCCTCCAGTGAAGTTGAGTTTCGTGGGGCATTGGCCTGGATGATCTGCGAAGAAGGTCGTGGCGTGCCGACCATTATTGAAATGGTCGCCATGACCCGGTTCGACTGCATGGTCGGCTCCAGTGCCTTGATGCGTCAGGCGCTGACCCAGGCCAGCCATCATTGCGCCCATCGACTGGTGGGCGGTCGGGTGTTGGCAGATCAGCCACTGATGCAGAACGTATTGGCTGACCTGGCGCTGGAAAGCGAGGCGGCACTGGCCCTGAGCCTGCGCATGGGGCGGGCGCTGGACAATCCGGATGACCCGCATGAGGCCAGGTTTTCCCGGTTGGTCACAGCGGTGGGCAAGTACTGGATCTGCAAGCGGGCTCCAGCCATGATCAACGAAGCGGCCGAATGCATGGGGGGCGCAGGTTATGTCGAAGACAGCATCCTGCCGCGCCTGTATCGCGAGGCGCCGGTCAATTCGACGTGGGAAGGGTCGGGTAATGTGCAGTGCCTGGACGTGTTGCGAGCCTTGTCCAAAGAGCCGGGCGTGCTCGATGCGCTGTTTGCCGAGTTGGGCGACGGGCATGGCGATGTGCGCCTGGGGCAGCACATTGTGCAGCTTAAGGCGGCGCTCAACGACACTGACGATATCCAGTATCGCGCTCGCCAACTGACAGAAGACATCGCCCTTGGCCTACAGGCAAAACTGCTGCTTGAGGCTGGTAACAGCGATGTCAGCGACGCCTTTATCGCCAGCCGGCTACAGGGCAGCGGCCGGGTTTACGGTACATTGCCGCGGGGTTTGAATGTGGCAGCCATCGTTGCCCGCGCCACCCCGCAGGTTGCCTGAATATCCCCAACCCTGTGGGAGCTGGCTTGCCTGCGATGCAGACGACGGGTTTTATCTGCCAGACCCGGTCGATGCCATCGCGGGCAAGCCCGCTCCCACAGGGATTTGCGTGAGGCAGCCGATATTCTGTTTATCCCCAGCAGCCACAGGAAATCTTCGGCAGGCAATTTTGTAGCTGCCTTTAGCCATCGATACAGGCAAGATAAAGGCCTGCCCGCTCAGAAGACAGGATGCTTATCGTGACCGAAGCTTTTATTGTCGTTTCCACCGCTGAAGAGGCCGTTGACCGGCTTGCTGCCTTGCACGAGCGCGCAACCACGGCCTTGAGCCAGGCACTCAAGCGTTATCTCAAGGATCGGGTTGAACCCTCTGCGCAAGAACGCGCGCTGTTTCGCTACCCCGAACTGCGTTTGACCTACCGTATCAACGGTGAAGTGCCGACTACCACCCGTGCTTATGCCAAGGTCCAGTTACCGGGCACCTACAGTGTGACCGTCACCCATCCCGCCTCTTTCCGTAATTACCTGCTGGAACAGCTGGTGCCCTTGATGCGCGACTTCACCGTTGAAGTAGAAGTCGGCGTCAGTGAGCAAAATATTCCTTACCCTTATGTGGTCGAGCAAGGTGATGAACTGGCCGGCTCCGGCGTTACCGCTGCTGCGCTGGCGCGGGTGTTTCCGAGCACCGACCTGTCTGCTGCCACCGACGGCATCGCCGATGGCTTGTACGACTGGGAAAACACCGATCCGTTGCCCCTGGCGCTGTTCGACGCCGCGCGGGTCGACTTCTCCCTGCGCCGCCTGGTGCACTACACCGGCAGCGACTGGCGCCATGTGCAGCCGTGGATTCTGCTGACCAACTACCATCGCTATGTTGACCAGTTCATCCTCCATGGCCTTGAGCAATTGCGCGACAACCCGCGCTTTGTGCGCATGGTGATGCCGGGCAATGTGATCATCGAAAAATCGATGGACTACGGCGAGGCCCAGGCCATCGCGGCGGGGGTGGTGTGGCATCGCTACCAGATGCCGGCGTATCACTTGCAGGCCAGTGATGGTCATGGCGTGACGCTGGTCAATATTGGCGTCGGCCCGTCCAATGCGAAAAACATTACCGACCACCTGGCCGTGCTGCGTCCGCATTGCTGGCTGATGATTGGTCACTGCGGCGGTCTGCGCCAGTCGCAGACCATTGGCGATTATGTGTTGGCCCACGCCTACATGCGTCGTGACGGCATTCTTGATCGGGTCGTGCCGCCGAACATTCCGATTCCGGCCCTGGCTGAAGTCCAGCTGGCGCTGCAGGAGGCTGCCGCACAGGTTACCGGTGAGCGCGGCGATGAGCTGAAAAAACGCCTGCGTACCGGCACCGTACTGACCTATGACGATCGCAACTGGGAGCTGCGCTGGGCTCAGGAACGTCCGCTGATCAACCTGTCCCGTGCTGTTGCCGTGGACATGGAAAGCGGCACCATTGCTGCCCAGGGTTATCGCTTGCGCGTCCCGTATGGCACGCTGTTGTGTGTGTCGGACAAGCCGCTGCACAGTGAAATCAAACTGCCAGGTTCGGCCAATGCCTTCTATGAGCGCGCGGTCAGCCAGCATTTGAAAATCGGTATTGCTGCCGTGGACTTGATGCGCAGCCAGCTCAACTCCCTGCATTCGCGCAAGCTGCGCAGCTTTGATGAACCGCCGTTCCGTTGATCGGTGATGGTCATTTAGCGATCGGGGGACTAGCATTGCCAGCCCTGATCGCTAGATAGCCTTTTTTGTCATGTCTCGTCCCGCCCCACGCCGCCCGGCCTCGAAAAGCCTCACCGCGCCAGCTGCCAATCGCCGCGTGGCCAAAGCGCCGCCGTCTGATCCCAAGCTGTACCTGTTCAATAAACCCTTCGATGTGCTGACCCAGTTCAGCGACGAAGGCGGGCGCGCCACGCTCAAGGACTTTATCCCGATTCCGGGCATCTACCCGGCCGGGCGACTGGACAGGGACAGTGAAGGTTTGCTGCTGTTGACCAATGATGGCCAGTTGCAGGCGCGGATAGCCGACCCCAAGCACAAATTACCCAAGACCTACTGGGTTCAAGTTGAAGGCGAGCCCACGCCGGAGCAACTGCAGCAGTTGCGTGATGGCGTTGAACTCAATGACGGCAAGACCCTGCCTGCCGAAGCGCGTGCCCTGGACGAGCCGCAGCTATGGCCGCGCAACCCGCCGGTACGCTTTCGCAAAAGTATCCCGACCGCCTGGCTGGAACTGGTGATCCGTGAAGGTCGCAACCGTCAGGTGCGGCGTATGACCGCGGCAGTGGGCTTGCCGACCTTGCGCCTGGTGCGGGTACGCATTGGTGACTGGAGCATTGAAGGGCTGGAGCAGGGGCAGTACCGGGAAGTTCCGGCGCGGCTATAGGGCTCCGGACTCGATCAGGCCGATGACCACGCTTTTGATGATAAACGCGGCAACGCCCAGGCCGAGGACGAAAAACAGGATCATGGAGCCGAAGCGTCCGGCCTTGGACTTTTTCGCCAGATCCCAGACGATAAAGGCCATGAAAATGATCAGCACGCTGACCAGAATCGTCATCATCCATTCTTCAAGTACGGCAGGATCCATCGGTATTCTCCGGCGACATCGTGGGAAAAAGCCGTAGGAGTATACGCCAGGGGAGCGGGGGGATATTGATCTGGGTAGTGAGAGGATGTCGCTACACCCGTAGCAGCTGCTGAAGGCACGAAGCTGCGTTCGATTGTGAAGCAATCGCAAGATCAGAGTGCGCGTTACAACTGAAGAATCGCGTGGGCTGATTTTACGACTGCTTCGCAGCCGAACGCAGCCTTCGTTCCTCGGCAGCTGCAGGAACACTGCAACTGTGGGAGCGAGCCTGCTCGCGAAGGTCGTTCGCGAGCAGGCTCGCTCCCACAATAGGGCTTGACCTGCAACAGAGTATCTACAGGTTCTATTTTTACGTGCGCAAATGGGTCAGCGGCAGCTCGGTGCTGTTGAGCACCTGATTGAGCACAAAGCTCGAACGCACGCTGGTTACGCCTTCGATACGGGTCAATTCACCCAGCAGCAGCTTCTGGTAGTGGTCCATGTCGGCAACCACCACTTTCAGTTGGTAGTCGGCGTCCATGCCGGTCACCAGGCTGCATTCCAGCACCTGCGGCAGGGCGCGGATGCAGGCTTCGAAGTTCTCGAAACGCTCTGGTGTATGTCGGTCCATTCCGATAAGCACGTAGGCTGTAAGGCTCAAGCCCAGCAGTTTGCGGTCGAGCAGCGCCACCTGACGGCTGATGTAGCCGTCATCCTCAAGCTGTTTAACGCGGCGCGAGCAAGGAGATGGCGACAGGCCAATACGTTCGGCCAGTTCCTGGTTAGAGATGCGTGCGTCACGCTGCAATTCCGCCAAAATGCTCAGGTCATACCGGTCGAGTTTGCTCACGAAGTTACCCTTTGTCATAACTATTGCGTGAAAGTATCCACCTTAAGTCAAAAATTGCGCAAGTAATGTTTTATCGAGCAATCTTCGCAATCGCCTGCCGCGGCCAAACGCCTATTCTTTAAACCAGAATCACTGCCCGGACATAGAGTCCACTGCGGCCCGCCGAATCAGGCCAGCCGCGGCCGCCAACCCCACAGGGTTGCCCCGGCCCCCGGGCTACGCACTGTCCAGAAGACGGAGCGAGGTGAGCCAACATCACAAGTGTTGAGCCAGGACAGAAAATTCAAGGGGCGACCGACGGGTCGCCCTTTTTTCGTCTGGCAAAAAATAAGTTGCGTTATGCACTGCCTGGCGTAGAACCGCTTCCTGAAACCCCAGTCTTATCTATAAGCCCTGTCCTTCAGTGAGAAACAGCATGAAATCGCGTATCTGGCGTTTGGCTACAGTTGGCGTGCTCTTTGTGAGCGTCAGCGGCCAGGTGTTGGCCGATGAGCGTGGTGATGGCGGCTGGCAAGGTCGGCCACAGGGTGCAGACAATCATCAGCCGCGGCCGAATCAACAAGGTAATAACCTGCCGATCCAGCCGCGCCCCGACAGGGTTCAGCAGACTCAGTCGCCGAACCGGGGCGGCAATCAGAATTGGTATGGCGGCGGTTACGCTCCTGGCCTGAATAACCGTCATCCCAACGACCAGCGCTGGGCCGGTCGCCCGTCCGGGCATGGCAATGGCTGGGGCCCGGGGCCGCAATATCGCCCGGGTAATGTGGTAGAGCGGTTCCCCGGTCAGCACTGGCAAGTGCCGTATCGCGGCCAGAATTACTACTTTTCAGGCGGCTACTGGTATCGCCCTCAAGGCCCGCGTTACATCGTGGTGCAGCCGCCTTATGGACTGCGCGTAGGTTTTTTGCCTGATTACGCTAGGGAAGTGTGGTTTGGCAGTACCTTGATGTTTCTCGCGGCGGGGGCGTATTACGCCTATCAACCTGCAACTCGCGATTACATCGTGGTCCAGCCGCCGACGGTCTACCAACAGCCCGCGAGCAACAACTATGAGATGGTGGCTTACCCGATGAACGGTCAAAGCCCGGCCCAAATCGGTCAGGACCGTTATGACTGCTATCGCTGGGCTGTGGAGCAAAGCGGCTTCGACCCTGCCAAGGCGACATACGCCCCAGCGGCGCAAGTGGTGCAAGCCTATCGGCAGGCGCAGGGCAGTTGCCTGAGCAGTCGTGGTTATCAAGTGACGTATTGATCTGAAGCCTGCTACGGAGCCTTGCTCAGCCTCTGTTTGACCACTTCCTTCGGGTCTGCATGCACCAGCACTTCGGCCCGCGGATAGACCTGTTCAATGGCTTCAGCCGCGCGGTCACAGATGCTATGGGCTGCGGACAACGTCAGTTCACCCGGCAGCTCCAGGTGAAACTGCACAAACCAGGTATTGCCCGAGATCCGTGTGCGCAGGTCGTGGGCGCCGAGCACGCCGGGCACGCTGCAGGCCAGATTCAGCATGTTTTCACTGACATCCGTGGGTAACTCCTGATCCATCAACACGGCAAAACTCTCACGGGCGATCTGCAGTGCGCTCCACAGGATATACACCGCAATCCCCAGGCCAAACCAGGCGTCCAGCTGCGGGAAACCTACACTGGCCAGCACCAGCGCCAGCAAAATACTGCCATTGAGCATCAGGTCCGAGCGGTAATGCAGCGAGTCGGCGCGCACCGCGTTGGATCCCGTGGCCTTGATCACCCGGTGTTGCAGCACCAGCAGTGCCACGGTCATCAGCAACGAAAAGACAATGACGCCAATTCCGATCCACGGTGCGCCTACCGGCTCCGGGTTTTTCAGCCGTTCCACCGCCTGAAAGGCAATCAGCACTGCACTCACGCCAATAAACAGCGCTTGCGCCATGCCCGCCAGGGACTCGGCTTTGCCGTGACCATATCGGTGATCCTCATCGGCGGGACGCAGCGCGTAATGCACGGCCAGCAAATTGAGAAACGAAGTTACGCCATCGAGCAGCGAGTCGGTCAGGCCGGCGAGCATGCTGATCGAGCCACTGAGCCACCACGCGATGGCCTTGGTTACGATCAACAGGCTGGCCACCGCCACTGATGCGCGGGTAGCCAGACGTAACAGGCGGGCGTGTTCCGGGCTGCTGGTCATGGTGCTTTCCTGATGAATGATGACGTGCTTCAGGCTGCTGGCTGCAAACCATACATAGCCAGTTGCTGGGCGCTGCCCCGGTGCTGGATCAGGCGTGGATCGTTCAGCGGGAAGCTGCGGCCCAGTTCGCTTTCAAGGATGGCCTGGAGCTTGGCGTTATCCACCTTGCCGTCTGCGCCGATGGCTTCGCGCAGTTTTTCCGGGGCGATTTGTGCGGTCTTGCCCGGCGGGAAATAAATTGCGCCGGTGGCGAAGTCGACACCGAAGGCGATCAGCCCCGGGATCACATAAAACAGCAGGCCCACGGCATCCAGTACGACGATCATGGGGTCGATCTTGCCGTCGATCTGGCCGCGGCGGTCTGGAAAGAAAATACTGCCGCAAGCAGTCAATTGGGTGAACAGTGCCGCAACCACGACACCGCCGATTACTCGCGAAGGCATACGCATACTTAAAACCTCAAACATGTTCAAAGGACTGGATCATTACTGTTCGCCGTTATACTCGCCGCTCTGTTCTGGAGCCACCATGATTTCTTTGCCGATTGATGAAGTTTTACCTGCGCTGCGCCTGGCCCTGGCCGAGCGCCATGAAACCGTGCTCGAAGCGCCGCCCGGCGCCGGTAAAACCACCCGTGTGCCGCTGGCCCTGCTCAACGAGCCCTGGCTGGCCGGGCAGAAGATCCTGATGCTCGAACCCCGGCGCCTGGCGGCCCGTGCGGCGGCCGAGCGGCTGGCCAGTGAACTGGGTGAAAAAGTCGGCGAAACCGTAGGTTACC
Source organism: Pseudomonas sp. FSL R10-0056 (assembly GCF_009600105.1). Lineage (NCBI taxonomy): Bacteria > Pseudomonadati > Pseudomonadota > Gammaproteobacteria > Pseudomonadales > Pseudomonadaceae > Pseudomonas > Pseudomonas sp. FSL R10-0056. The sequence goes on along the minus strand of NZ_WIWL01000244.1, from coordinate 1,159 downwards.
GTATACGCCTCGACAGCAAGGTCGGCCCCAACACCCGTATCGAAGTGGTCACCGAGGGTATCCTGACTCGCCGTCTGCAGCACGATCCGTCGCTGGAAGGGGTGGGCCTGCTGATTTTTGACGAATTCCATGAGCGTAGTCTGGATGCCGATCTGGCGTTGGCCTTGAGCCTCAATGGGCGTGAGCTGTTTCGGGATGAACAGCCGCTGAAAATTCTGCTGATGTCCGCCACTCTTGAGGGCGAACGGCTGTCGAGCATTCTCGCCGATGCGCCGATCTTGCGCAGTGAGGGCCGCATGTACCCGGTGGCGATGCGCTGGGGGCGGCCGTTTGTGCCCGGTGAATTTATCGAGCCGCGAGTGGTGCAGACCGTACTTGATGCCATCAACGATGAAAGCGGCAGCCTGCTGGTGTTCCTGCCCGGGCAGGCGGAGATTCGTCGGGTCAATCAGCAATTGGCCGACGCGCTGGGTTCGCGCAGCGATATTCTGCTGTGCCCTTTGCATGGAGAACTGGATCTGACGGCCCAGCGTGCGGCCATCGAGCCTGCGCCAAAAGGCCTGCGCAAGGTGGTGCTGGCCACCAATATTGCCGAGACCAGCCTGACTATCGACGGCGTGCGCGTGGTGATCGATGCCGGGCTGGCGCGTGTTCCGCGGTTTGACCCGGGCAACGGCATGACCCGCCTTGATACCCAGCGCATTTCCCGCGCCAGTGCCACCCAGCGCGCCGGCCGCGCCGGGCGTCTGGAACCGGGTGTGTGTTATCGCCTGTGGTCCGAGGACCAGCACGCGCATCTGGCGGCCTATGGCAGTGCGGAGATCCTGCAGGCTGATCTGGCCGGGTTGGCGCTGCAACTGGCACGCTGGGGTGTCACTCCCGAGCAACTGATCTGGCTCGATATGCCGCCCTCGGCCAGTTATGCACAGGCCCGGCAATTGCTCGATCGGCTGGGTGCCTTGCACGGAGCAAAACTCACCCCCCACGGCGAAGCGATGGCTGAACTGCCTGCACATCCGCGGATTGCCCATCTATTGCTGCGCGGCCAGGACCTTGGGCTGGCCGACATGGCCTGTGATATCGCGGCGTTGTTGGGGGAGCGCGATATCCTGCGCGGCGCCGGGGCGGACCTGCATAGCCGGCTGGCCCTGCTGTCAGG